>JAAXTT010000246.1 GCA_013336365.1 Peptococcaceae bacterium | reverse complement strand
CAGAATCAGGAATTATTATTTGACCCGGATTCTGGTCGTTGCCGTCATTATTAATATTGCTATCACTGCCGGTTCTATTACTATCAGATATTGGAGAGGCCGCTATAATCAATTCCTTTCTTTTTGAAACTAACCCGGGCGACAGTTTTGTTGGCTCTGAGACTGATGTCTCTGTCATTCTTGCAACATCTTTAATAACTTTTATTTCTCCGGTTTCATTTCTGTTGCCTGAATATGGATTCCAGCCTGAAAACGCTATTCCCCAGATTAACAAAAAGCTTGCCGCTGTTCCAAGCGCCCCGGACCAAATCCAGACCTTTGCTTTTCTGTTTTTTTTGTTTCTTGAACCTCTTACTATAATTTCTTCATTAAGGAGCCGTTTCCTTAAATTTTTCCCAAATTCCTTTGGCGGTTCAACCGGTGGAAGGTTCTGCACAAGACCTGAGCCAAAACTTAGAATCTCAAGATCTCGGCGACAGTCCGGACATCCTTTAAGATGATCCTCCAGCTCCCTGGTTTCAGAGGGCAAAAGCATTCCGTCAAGAGATGCCGATAATAGTTCCTGCACTTGATGGCACTGCATTTTTATCCCTCCTCACCTTTATCTCTAAGACGTGGTTCTGCATCAAAATGTTCCTGACAATTAATTATTTTGTTTTTCAAGCTTTGCCTAGCCCTGCTGAGTCTAGATTTGACAGTTCCCAGATTGCAATCAAGTTCCTTTGCTATTTCCTCATAGGACATTCCCTGGAGCTCTCTCATAACCAAGATCAGCCTTTGATCACAAGGCAGAGAGTTTAATTGCTCCTGTACCATATTTTGTGTTTCAATTTTTTCCAAATAATCCTGGGGAGACAGCTCTGTAGAAATCAGGTAGCTTGAATTTCCTGAGTGTATGGTCAGGTCATCAAGGGACACCACTTTATGCCTTTGCTGCCTGCGAATCTGGTCTCTGCAGACATTGGATAGAATTTTATAAATCCAGGTAGCAAAGCTTGCATCACCTCTAAAGGAGTTCAAACCTTTAAAGGCTTTAATAAAGGCTTCCTGAGCCAAATCACCTGCATCACTATGATTGCCGGCAAAACGATAGGCAATTGAATAAACCTTGCTTTCATACCTTTTTATCAGCTCGTTAAAGGCATCCCGATCACCAGCCTTGCTAAGCTGCACTAATAGGTCATCGCTGGGTTGCAAATTTAACCTCCTCCTTACCGATAGCTGAAATGAAATTATTTTTCTTATTCGACAGCTTTTACTGGCAAACCTTTATACCTGATAAAAGACTGCCTATATACTTTAACATAAATATCACCCTTTTATTGACAGAGGGATAACACTGCTGTATAATTTTAAATTAGTCGCACATTTTGCCGAAGTGGCGGAACTGGCAGACGCAGCGGACTCAAAATCCGCCGCCTTTACGGGTGTGGGGGTTCGACTCCCCCCTTCGGCACCAGCTGATTTTTCTAAAGATATAAGCCAGTTTTCTTTAGCTGTGTAAGATTAGAGCTAA
>JAAXTT010000245.1 GCA_013336365.1 Peptococcaceae bacterium | reverse complement strand
CTGGTTGATAAGTATCATGGTGAAATTGAAATATCCTGTAAAGAAAAAAGTATTGTTTTTAATATTAAAATACCGCATAGAAGGTGACCGAGATGAGGCTGCAGATAATTGCCCTGGGATTAGCAAGATATTTATCCAAGCAGTCAATATTGGAGGAATCCCAGGTTGATGTAGCCAGATATGGTTTTGAACTGATTTTAGGAGAGACTTTTAAATATCTGTTTATTTTGACTATGGCCGGGATTTTAAATGTCTTGGCGGAATCTATGTTTGCTTTGATATCAGTATCGATTTTCCGATTAACCAGTGGTGGCAATCACTGTCAGGATTACTGGAGATGCTTAATTCTTGGGATTTTGGTTTTTGTGGGTGGGGGTAAACTGGCAGTCTTGTCAGCGGCTGATTTATTTACCGGTGAAACAATTCTAGCGTGTTTCCTTATAATGTTAATTTCTGTGCTTTTATGGGCACCTGGTGAGGCTGTTCACAGGAGGATATTGGAAAATGAAAGGTTTCGATTTAAGCTGCTTTCAGTATTGTTTTTATTTTTCTGGACAGGAACGGTTTTCTTTTTAGTAAGACCCTATAGTGTTTCCATTGCTATTGCCGGCTATTTGTCAATGCTGTTTCAGGTATTCAGCTTTAGTCCTTGGGGATATCTGTTTATAGATAAATATGACGCTTTGCTTGCAAAAATAATTGGCGAAGGGAGGTGAGTAGATGATAAAAAAATTACTGTATTCATCACTGGTTTTTTCAGCCATATTTATTGCATCCATAGGCATAGGTCCCGCTAGTATAGGTACCTGGTACCAACCTGTTCCCCCGCAAAGATAGATTAATTCATATAAGGGGTAAATTAAATTATGAACCTAAAAGTAATGATAGCTGAAGATGATGTGGCAATGAGTCAGGTTATAATGGACAGTGTATTGGAAATATCAGGTATAGAGGTTGTGGGAGTAGCTGCCAATGGGATAGTTGCTTTGGAAGTTTTCGAGAGGCTTTTGCCCCAGGTGGTTGTCGTTGACATTGATTTGCCTGGCATGGATGGACTTGCTCTGGCTAAGGAAATTTTTGAGATTAATCCTTGGACCTATCTGGTTTTTTGTACCGGATTCCCAGATTATAGGGCAGAAGCATTTGAACTATATGCCTTTGATTATCTTGTAAAGCCTTTTAGAATGGACAGAATAAAACAGACATTAGGCAGAATTATTAAATTGGAAAGCAATAAAATAAAACCCATTGCTCCAAATGAGTCCGCAGTGAAAAATTGGGCATTAAATCAGGGAACCCGAATATTTAGAGATACTGACAAAATAGTCATGCTGAATTTAAAAGAGATAATCTTTTTTACTAAGGAAGACAGAAAAACAGTTGCCTATTATGATGGTGGCAAGGTAGCTGTTGAAGAGACCTTGGCGCTATTGGAGGATAAACTTAGGGATCAGATGTTTTATAGGGCACACAAGGGTTTTTTAATTAATTTGCCAATGATCAGAGAATTTGTTCCTTG
>JAAXTT010000001.1 GCA_013336365.1 Peptococcaceae bacterium | reverse complement strand
TACCAAGGTTGATTTGGTTGATGAACAATGGCTTGCTATGATTCGGGATGAGATAAAGTATCTATACCTTGACCGGTAATTGAGGATACATCTACCACCGGAGAGTTTTCCAGAGGAGTATCCTTTAAAAAATCCTTTATCTCATCCCGAATCATAGCAAGCCATTGTTCATCAACCAAATCAACCTTGGTAATAACAACTATTCCACAATCTATTTGCATAAGCTTTATAATGTCCAAATGCTCTTTCGTTTGTGGCATTATCCCTTCGTCTGCGGCAATCACTAAGATGACCAGATCAATACCGCCAACTCCTGCCAGCATATTTTTTATAAATTTTTCATGACCGGGCACATCAACAATGCCTAATCTCTGGCCTTCGGGTAAATCATAATAGGCAAATCCCAGCTCGATAGAGATTCCCCGTTCCTTTTCTTCCCGGAGTCTATCGGTATTTATGCCGGTTAATGCCTTAACCAACTGTGTCTTGCCATGGTCTACATGACCGGCTGTACCAATCACCAAGTTTCTCATGGGGTTATCTCTCCGCTGAATACATTAATAATCGCCTCTGCCAATTGTGCTTCCTCACCCTCCAGCAAAGTCCTCATATCAAATAGTAGTCTATTATCCTTTAGCTGACATAAAACTGAGGGGATACCCTGTCTAAGAAGGTTGGCAACCAACGAAGGACTGTGGGTCTTGGGCTTTAATGCTACCAACCGGGAAGAAAGGTCAGCTCCCGGCATAGCTCCGCCACCCACTGCAGAAATGCCTATTTCAACAGAAACGTCAGCCTTTAATGACAGCTCTGAAGACAACAAATCCAACAATATCTCCGCTCTTATCTTTAACTGCTTTTCATCCGCTGCCAACATCTTCAAAACCGGAATATTTTGCACCGCATTTTTCAGGTCAAGATACTCTCGTAGGGTTGCCTCTAAAGCTGCTACCGCCATTTTATCAATTCTGACTGCCCTGGTAAGAGGATTCTTTTTGATTTTTTCTATCAAATCTGATTTACCTAGAATTATCCCGGACTGAGGGCCACCCAATAATTTGTCTCCGGAAAAGGTAATCAAATCTACCCCGGAATTAACTATCTCCTGGACAGTAATCTCAGAAGGCAGGCCAAATTGTTCCATTTCTACCAAAGAGCCGCTTCCCAGGTCACAAACAACAGGAATTCCCGAGGCATTTCCTATTTCCACCAGCTGTTTTATTGAGGTCTCTTTAGTAAAGCCTATTATCTTATAGTTGCTGCTATGAACATAAAGCAGCAATCCTGTATTTTCATTGATAGCATTCTGATAGTCAGCAGGATGAGTTCTGTTGGTAGTACCAATCTCCTTTATTATTGCACCGCTCTGCTCCATAACCTCCGGTATACGAAAAGATCCGCCTATTTCTACCAGCTGACCTCTGGAAACTATTACTTCCTTGTTTTTAGCCAGTGCACCAATACTGAGCAAAACTGCTGCCGCATTATTATTTACTGCCAAAGCTGCTTCTGCACCTGTGAGTCTGGCCAGTAATTTTTCCAGATGGGCATAGCGAGAGCCCCTTTGTCCATCAAATAGGTTTATTTCAAGATTGGAATATCCTGAGGCAGCCATTTTCACTGCCTCAACCGCAGATAAACTAAGATTTGCTCTGCCTAGATTTGTATGTAAAACAACTCCTGTTGCATTTATTACTCTTCGCAGGCTTGGTCTGAATAAGGTGTCCAAGTACCCGGATATTTCCTTAAACAGTACATCCTTTTTTAGCCAGCCAATATTATCATCGGTGGTAGAATTGCCATTTGCTATTTTGAGTCTGGTTAAAGCCAAAACCCCTCTTACAGCCTCCAATACCAGCTCTCGAGAATAATTTTCCAGCATTTTGGCAATTTCCGGAGAATCAATAATCTCATTTACTGTTGGTATTTGTCTAAGCAGCTTGTTATCAGGCATTTTTATTACCTCCACTTTCTGTGGAATCCTCTATCGGAAAGATTTAACCTTGGAATATAAATTTGTTCTCTGAACCGGAATAAAGCCTGCATCCTTGATAACCCGCACTATTTCCTCTATCGAAACCCGGAAATTCACACCGGTAGCCCGAACAACATTTTCCTCAAGCATAGTACTTCCAAAATCATTAGCACCAAATGAAATTCCGATTTGAGCAATTTTTGAGCCTTGGGTCACCCAGGATGTCTGAATATTAGGTATATTATCCAGCATTATTCTAGATATTGCCAGAGTTCTTAAGTAATCAACTCCGGTAGTTTCATTTCCCCCCAAATCTGTATTGCCCGGCTGAAAGCTCCAAGGAATGAAGGCTGTAAAACCACCGGTCTCATCCTGAGCCTGTCGGATTCTAACCAGATGAAGCAATCTTTCCTCTAGGGTCTCAACATGTCCAAAGACCATGGTTGCAGTAGTTTTCATTCCCTGTCGCTGGGCCTCCTGAATAATCTCCATCCAGCGTTTCCAGGATATTTTTTGTGGACTGATTACTTTTCTGACTCTGTCCACAAGTATTTCGGCACCGCCCCCAGGCAGGGAGTCCAAACCTGAATTCCTCAACAAGGAAATGACCTTTCCTACCTCCAGTCCACTGGTTTTAGCTATATGGTCAATTTCAGGAGGAGAGAAGGAATGAATGTCAATGTTGTATCGTTTTTTGATGGAGCTTAAAATATCCAGATAATAATCCAAGCCCAAATCTTCATTTAATCCACCCTGCATCAATATGCCTGTCCCACCAAGGGATAAGGTATCCTCAATTTTAGAAAATAGAACTTCCTTTGATAAAACATAGGCCTGGGAATTGCTCTTTTCTCGATAAAATGCACAAAAACGACATTTGCTTTGACAAATATTGGTGTAATTAATGTTTCTGTCAATAACAAAGGTTATAATTTTTTCCGGATGTATTCTATTTCTAATTTTACTGGCAGCATTGGCTAAGCTGAATAAATCTGCCTTTTCGTATATCTCCAGCCCTTCCTCCAAGGTTAATCGGTATCCAGATATTGCTTGGGAAAGAAGCTTATCAATGCTATTCATTATTTTCACCCCAAATAGACAGATTAACCTGTTGTTTGATTATCCCGCTTTTATAGGCATAATCATAAAATAATCTTAACCCTTGTCGGTCTTTATCTTTGAAATCATATTTGAGCTTAATAAAATAATCTCTCAGTACCTCTGCAGATAAGCCGGTTTTCAACCTTGCCTTCTTGATAAACGAGTCAGGCTGAGATAATCCAAAATCCTTTGAGTTCGATAATAATCTGCTGATATCATTAACACGCTCAGAATTTTCCTTTGCATAGCATTTTCTGACCACCCATATTGCGTAGACCATATTGCAGCCGGTAAAGCTCTTCCAGGCATCACCTAAATCAGTAACCTCTAGCTTAATCCCCAGTGCATTAATTTTTTCATTTATCATAAGGGCTTCATCACCAATAAGAAGTACCGGCCGGCCTGAGCTCACGGTCTCAAAGGGGTCATTATCCAAGGAATAAAAATCAGCCCTGATTCCCCAATAATGCTCGAGCAATATCTGTAAAAGAACCACGGAGGTGGCAGTAGCTTTTGTAATGGCAATTTTCATACTGTTTATACAATCTAAAGGCTCACTGCTAAAGAGTAAAACACTCCCTACTCTGCCGTCAGAGCCTATGCAAAGGTCAGGAAGTATTAAATACTGCTTATGATTGCGTCCGTATTCTATTGAGGATACCGGAGCTACATCAAGCAGCTTATCAAACAAAAGCCTGTTGATAATATTTGGCGGACCCTTGATTAACTCTCCATCAAATCGAAATATATTTTCTTCCAGACCGTGATAAATAGGAAGATTATTAATAAATTCCAACTGTCCCAAGCGCAAATCTGCCATTGAAAAATACCCATGCCCTTCTTTAACAGTCTTTACCCTGAAACTAGTCCCATACCTTAATAATATTGTAGAGTGTATCTCTTTGTACAGGTATTCTGCCTGCAGACTTTATCAATCTCACAAGCTCATTTTGAGGCAAACGCTGTCCGGTTTCTGCCCCTGCATCATGAAATATTTTTTCTTCCTCCACAGTACCATCAAGATCGTTTACCCCAAAAGAAAGGGAGACTTGGGCTATTTTAGGACCAAGCATAATCCAGAAGGCCTTGATATGATCTATATTGTCCAGCATTAATCTTGAGATCGCCAGCATCTTCAGATCATCATAGCCTGTGGTACCTAGGCCCGGTCTATCCAGCCTGGTATTTTTTGGATGGAAGGCCAGTGGGATAAAGGCAAGAAAGCCTCCTGTTCGATCCTGAAGCTGACGCAAGCTGATTAAATGCTCCACTCTTTCCTCGTAGGTTTCCAAATGACCGTATAATATCGTAGCATTTGTCCGCATACCTATATTATGAGCTGTTTCATGGACCTCCAGCCATTTTTTACCGGATATCTTCTCAGGGCAAATTATTTTTCTGACTCTGGGCGAAAATACCTCAGCCCCTCCACCCGGCAGGGAGTCAAGACCTGATTCCCTCAGCTGAAGAAGTACATCCTTTACCGAAATATTGTTTATTCTGGCTAAAAATTCAACCTCAACGGCTGTAAACGCCTGAATTATAACTCCGGGCAGAGAATTTCTGACCCTTCTCAGCATTTCATTATAATAGGCAAGATTGAGCTTTTCATTAAGTCCGCCTACTATATGAATTTCACTGATATTCCGTCCACTGAATTCCTGTGCCTTTGCTTCTATTTCATCAAGACTTAAGGTATAAGCACCCGGGGATATTTCTTCTCTGCCAAACGCACAAAAATCACAGAGATTTTTACACACATTGGTGTGATTTATATGTCTGTTCAATATATAATAAACCTTATCTCCGTGAATGCGTTTTCTCGCTATATCAGCAAGCCAACCTACCGTCAATAAATCCGTGGATTTCATAAGGGAAAGTCCATCATCAAAAGAGAGTCTTTCACCCTCAATCACCTTTGAGGCAATATTACGTAAATTTTCATCTTCTATATCGATATCGATTTCCGGCACTGATTCTTGCTCCTCTCTCAGGTTTTTAGAGAACCACATCCAATAACGTAAAAACAAAAAATACTATACTGAGTCCTGCATTTAATTTGAAAAATGCCATATCTGTTTTTGAAAGGTCCCCCGGTTTTACAATAAAATACTGGATTAAAAGCAACAGCCCTGCTACAAAAACGCCTGAATTATAATATATACCCATATTATTGCTTATCCCCACAAGAATAAAAATGCTTAATGCCATAAAATGAAAGATGGCAGAAAGCTTTAGGGAATTATTTATTCCGAATTTTGCAGGTATAGAAAATATCTTCTCCGCACAATCAAAATCATAATCATTGCAGGAATACACAATATCAAAGCCGGCAACCCAGAACATAACTCCAAAGGCAAGAAGCAAGGGTGTCAAGGCAATGTTATCAGCTATTGCAATCCAGGCTCCCAAAGGTGCCAAGCCTAGGGTCACACCTAAAACTAAATGGCAAAGCCAGGTAAATCGTTTACTGTATGAATAAAACACCAGTAATACCACTGCAACCGGAAAAAGCTTGAACGCCAAAGGACTAAGCTGATATGCCGAAACAAATAACACTGCGAGAGCAATAATTACGTATAGCAACACCTCTGAGACAGATAAGAGCTTTGCAGGCAGTGCCCTGCCGGCTGTTCTCGGATTTATTGAGTCTATCTTAAGATCAATAATCCGATTAAGTCCCATGGCTGCTGTACGTGCCCCCACCATTGCCAAGGTAATCCAAAAAAGCTTTTCTCCTGAAGGAATTCTATTATTAACTAACAGCGCCCCGGTATAGGCAAAGGGCAAGGCAAAAAGGGTATGCTCAACCTTAATCATTTCAAGAAATATTTTGATTTTTTTATAGGCCATAGCTATCCCATTTATTATCCACTAATTTCTTTATTTCAGAACTCATCACAATGTCTTCCGGCCACTCCCGGTTGTGTCCTTCATCAGGACCCTTAATTGTAGCGTCAATCCCCATTTTTGTACCATAGTTTGCTAAAGGTGAGGAGTGATCCAGGGAATCCAAAGGCCCTTCCATTAAGGCAATATCTCTTCCTGCATCAATATTATTAAAAACTCTCCAAGCTACCTCAGATAGATTATGAACATCAACATTGCTATCTACAACAATAATCAGCTTTGCCAGCATCATAAGACCTATTCCCCAAAGTGCATTCATAACTTTCCTGGCATGCCCCGGGTAGCTTTTTTTAATGGATACAATTACACAATTATGAAAGACACCTTCCGGCGGCATATTCATATCTACTACTTCAGGAAGAATCAGCTTCAACATGGGCAAAAAGATTCGCTCTGTGGCTTTACCCAAATATGCATCCTCCATTGGAGGACGCCCAACAACTGTAGCAGGATATATTGGTGTGTTTCTTCTGGTAATACAGGTCAAATGAAAGACCGGATAGTAATCTGCCAAAGAATAATAGCCGGTATGATCCCCAAAAGGTCCTTCCAGTATTTTTTCCTTTGGGTCTATATAGCCCTCTAATATAATTTCTGCATTTGCCGGAACCTCTATATCTACAGTTTCACACATCACCATCTTTACCGGTTCTTTTCTTAAAAACCCGGCAAAGATCAATTCATCAATGCCATTTGGCAAGGGTGCCGTTGATGAGTATATCACTGCCGGATCGCAGCCAAGGGCGACAGCCACCTGTAGCTTTTCCTCCGAGGGCAGTCTGCCAAGATGCTCAGCTCCACCCTTATGAATATGCCAATGCATACCGGCCCTGTTACTGTCAAATATTTGCATTCTATACATACCGAGATTTCTCCCCCCGGTAACAGGGTCCTTAGTAAAAACCAGAGGTAAGGTAATAAAAGGACCGGCATCTAAGGGCCAGCACTTTAAAACCGGTATTTCAGCAAAGGTAGGATTATCCTTAATTATTACCTCCTTACAGGGACCTGTCTTAACAGTTTTTGGCATAAACGAGGCAAGCTTAGCCAATTTTGGCAAAGTTTTCAGCTTATCAAAAAATGTTAAGGGCAAATTCTCCGGCTGAATAATTGCCATTAATTCCCTGCCTATAGCATCTAGATCATCAGTTTCAAGAGCGATTTTCATTCTTTCCATTGAACCAAATGCATTTGTCAGGACAGGCATACTATAGCCCTTTACATTTTCAAAGAGTAAGGCAGGACCGTTACCTTTAGAGACCCTGTCAGTTATTTCTGCTATTTCCAGCTCGGAATCAACCTCTATTTTTATTCTTTTCAGCAGCCCCCCGGCTTCCAGCTTATAAATAAATTCACTTAAGTCTTCAAAGGCCAATAGAGAACCTCCCTTTAAAAGAAATATTTACTATTTAACAATTCCTTGATGAACAGAAACAATTCCGCCGGTTAACTCAAAAAAACGCACCTCTTTTAATCCTGCTTCCTCAAAAATGCTTTTGATTTCTTTTTGATCGGGAAAGTTTTTTAGAGAATTAGCCAGATAACTATATGGTCCCGGTTGACCCACTCCCAATTTACCGATTATAGGAACAAGTCTGTTAAAATATAGGGAATGTATTTGCTTAAATATTGGCCAGCTAGGCTTAGAAAGCTCCAGAGAAACTACCAAACCTCCGGGCTTTACCACCCTAACCATTTCTTTTATGGCTCCACCTATGTCTGGAACATTTCTTAATGCAAAGCCGGTAACCGCACAATCAAATACACTGTCAGGAAAAGGGATAGACATAGCATTGCCATGAACAAGCTCAATGCTATCCTGCCATTTGCTTGCTGACACATTAGATCTGCCCTTCTCCAGCATACTTTCACAAAAATCTATACCTGTGACTTCTACGCAGCCCTTTAAACTGCTTGCTACCTCTAAGGAAAGCATACCCGTACCACAGCAGACATCTAACACCTTTGCCCCCGGGATTAGATTGCATTTTGAAATAGCAAACCTTCTCCAATACTTATCCAAATTAAAGGTTAGTGCACTGTTTAGAAAATCATAGCGATAAGCAATTTTGGAAAAAATATGATGTACATACTCTTCCTTGCTGGAAAAATTTTCAGGAATAATACTCAATGAAATATCTCACCCTCAGCAAACCATTTTATTATTTTTTGAGTCTTTATTTTTCAGACAGAAAACTAAATTTTTCAATTCATCCCTGTGGCTGTTTGATTTCAGACAATCCAAATTAATTAGGGCCAGCTTATAATAATAATCCCTTTGTTCATTAGATACACCATTCTCCATGGCCATTCCCAAGGCGTGCCCAAAAGCCTCCAGACACTTCTGCTGATAAAGTCCGGCACCGGCTTCAATTGCTCCAAGCAGACAACAACCTGAAAAAACGATAGAATATTTAATAGGATTTTCAACCGGATTGTTTGGGCTATTGGCTTGATTTTTTAGGCCAATAACTGATTCTTCATTAATTTTGCAAATCATCTTTGAAATATAATCAAGGTAGCAGAGCATGTCACTGTCACAAAGATTAACAAAAAATTTCCCATATGTAAAATCCCCTATTAACACAGAATATTGAATGTTCTTATTATGATCAAGGCTGCTGTTGCTTTTTATCAAACTATCCTCAGTAACACTATTATGAAAGCTCACAGCAAAAAAGATGTATTGCATAGTCTCTGCCAAAGAAAGAATCCTCTCATTAACTTCACCATAAATTTTAGCTGCATAAATTACCAAGGCAGAAGTAAGATAGTCATCCATCGTGTAATTGAATTCGGCTATGCTGTCGATAGTTTTATTCTTGTTAAAGGAAGTACGAATTTTTTCCTCGATAATTGTCAGTGCTTTTTCTATGGGATAAAACGCATTATGCAAATAACCACCTCGTTTCCTTGAAATATATACTTCTAGGCAGTATTTTTATTTCCTTCCCTGTCCTGTAAAAAACCATATTGATAAATATAAAGCCCTGCCTTTGGATTTTAACCAAGAGCAGGGCTCTAATTATGACTTCCTATCTGACTACTAATAAATATCCCTCCTATAAATTTACCGCCACTTGAGGAACTACCTCCGGAGACAACATACCTCTTGCTGTTTCCTTAGCAGTCATATGAGAGGCTCCAAAAAGCTCTGTCATATAATTGCAGGCATCCCATGGATTAACCTTATCTCCACAGGTAAAGACATCCACTGCAGCGTAACCCAGTTCAGGCCATGTATGAATTGCCAAATGGGATTCCGAGATTACAACCACACCACTTATTCCTTGCGGACTAAATTTATGAAAAACCACTTCCCTGACTTCAGCGCCAGATTCAAGAGCAGCATTAACCATGATGCTTTCAACCTTTTTCACATCGTTCAAAACATCAAATGGACATCCATGGATTTCGGCCAAAACGTGGCGCCCCAATGGTTTCAACATTATCA
Organism: Peptococcaceae bacterium; assembly: GCA_013336365.1. GTDB lineage: Bacteria > Bacillota > Desulfotomaculia > Desulfotomaculales > Desulfocucumaceae > JAAXTT01. The sequence goes on along the minus strand of JAAXTT010000001.1, from coordinate 27,592 downwards.
TCCCCCTTTTATGGATAAAAATTATTGGAACCCATGCCTCATTGGTATTTAAGCAGAGGCCAATTGCAACAAAATAAATTTTAACCAAAATAGCACTTTTTGTCAATCAATTTTTATTTATATAACAATAATTTCCCTATGAGACAATATTTACCAAGGAAGGCATGTTATCTATAGAAACCTCAACCCTGTCACCTTTTTTCACCGAACCTACGCCGGAAGGAGTTCCTGTCAATATAACATCCCCGGGTAACAAGGTCATAACCCAGGAAATATAGCTGACTATTTCACCGGTATTAAATATAAAATTGGCTGTATTGGACTCTTGCTTTATTTCGCCATTGAGCTTTAATCTGATATTTATATTATCAGGATCTAAACCTGTAAATATGTAAGGCCCAAGGGGTAAAAAACTGTCGAATGATTTAGCTCTAGTCCATTGCTTATCAATAGCCTGCAAATCTCTTGCCGTAATATCATTGGCACAGGTACAGCCAAGAATATAGTGACGGGCATCTTTAGGCTCGATTTTCCTACATTTTCTTCCTATTATAATTGCCATTTCTGCTTCGTAATCAACCTGTTTGCTCATAACCGGATACTCAATAAAACCTCCTGTTCTTAACAAAGAACTTACAGGTTTAATAAATATAAGCGGTTCAGCAGGTGTGTTAAGACCCATTTCTTTAGCATGATCGGTATAGTTTAAACCCAGGCAAATTATTTTTGATGGCTCACAAGGAACCTCAATATTTACTTCCTCTATATTGCAGCTTCCTGAAAAAGACAGCACCTCTGAAAAGGGACTGTCAATAATCCTTATCCTACTGCCCTCAACTAAGCCATAAAATAATTCCTTATTTTTGGAAAACCTACCTATTATTTTTGCTTCCATATATTGAAATTTCACCTCAAGTATTATTCCATTCCCAGGGTTTAATATAAAACTGACTGCTGATTAAATATGCTCAGCAGTCAATTAATAGGTTTATTTGTTATTTAACAGCAATAGCATTTGTTGGGCAGCTTTCCATTGCCTCATTAGCTTGATCCTCATTTTCCGAGGAAATATCACCCTCGATAGCCTGAGCCTTCTCATCATCATTCCAGAAAAAGACCTCAGGGCACATATCCACACAGGTACCACAGCTAATACATAGATCCTGATCAATGTCCAGTCTCATTTCAAATATCCCTCCTTATCGGAAATTTATATGTCCTTATTATAATAAAACAAAATTACAGGATTACAATACCTGTCTTACAATAGATTAAAAAATTAATATGTTTGACAACCTTACATAAAAACTTCCCTAACTCAACTGTTTCTTGACTTTTTGATGCAAAGGGATTAATATAGAGAACGTGAGAAAATTATCGGGGCGTAGCTCAGTTTGGCTAGAGCGCTACCTTGGGGTGGTAGAGGCCGCACGTTCGAGTCGTGTCGCTCCGACCAAAGTAATACCGGGAATTTTTAGATCCCGGTATTTTTATGCCCAATTGTTAATGTTTTTTAAATATAAATATAATAAAAAACAAACAGTATCTTGATGTTCTTGAGGTAATATAAGAATATCAAGGCGAATAACTAAGAAAGGAGGATAATTAATGAAAACACTGCTTACCTTTTCAACTAATCCGGTGCTGGGTTATATTCTAGTATCCAGAAATGTTGAATGGATGACGAAAAATGATCTGGTGAAAAAACCCATCAGTGAGAAAATCGGGAAGGATGTGTATCAGATTGTCTAAAAAGCTTATAATAAGTGAAATGACAATATTTATCATCTTATAAAATAAGCCCCTTAATATATTATTGAGGAGGCTTTTTTTATGTTATTAATTCATGGTGATTGACAGAGCTGATGTTTCATGAAAAAATTAGGTTGAATAAAATTGCCGGAGGGATTGTCTTGGGAAAAAATATGTTACTGCGTTGGGGATTAAATATTGCAGGAATTCTTGTTACCGCCTATTTTATTGAGGGATTCGAGGTAACATTTGCTGCAGCCATTATTGGATCAATAATTCTTGGACTGGTAAATGCTACGCTGAGACCTTTACTTCTAATCTTGACCCTGCCGATTAATATATTAACCCTCGGCCTATTCACATTGGTAATCAACGGTTTAATGCTCTGGACAGTAAGCGAAGTAATAAAAGGCTTCGATATCAGTGGTTTTTGGATAGCCTTTATTTCTGCCTTAATAATGATGATTATCAACTCTGTTGTAAGCATGCTACTAAAGGATTAAGAAGTTATTTTTCGGGTTAGTTAAGCTCTTCTCTTTGACCTGTTGCAATAAAGATAACCTCTTCACCTATATTGGTTGCATGGTCGGCAATTCTTTCCAAGTATCGGCCAACAAAAAGAGAACGAACTATTGCATTAGGATCACATTTCATTGATTCGATAAGATATTTATAAGAGTCCGCGAAGAGTCGGTCCACCTTGTCATCCAACAGGCATACTTCCTTTGCTTTTTCAATGTCCCCCCTGCTATAGGAATCCAATCCTCGCTTTATCATTAGCTGCACAATGCCTGCCATCTCAGGTATGTACTCAAAGGCCTTAGCCTCTATTGGATGTCCCCTGAGCTCTGTGACAACCTGAGCGATATCAACAGCATAGTCTGCCATACGCTCCAGGTTGACAAGTATCTTTATATCTGCAAAGATCATTCTCAGGTCCTTTGCCATTGGCTGCTGAGTTGCAAGCAATATTATGCATCTTTCTTCAATTTCCGCATACATTTGATCAATAAGGTCATCTCCAAGAATAACCTGGGAAGCAGACACAGTATCAGAACTCATTAAGGCAACAACTGAATCATATACTGATTGCTCAACCAAACTGCCCATCCTTAAAATACTGTTTTGAATCCCCCTGATTTCATTAACATACGCATTTCTTGAGCCCATAATGCATCCCCTCAATTCTCATTAATTTATCCAAAACGTCCTGTAATATAATCCTCAGTTCGCTGATCACTTGGGGTAGTGAAGATATCCGTTGTCACGCCATATTCTATCAGTTCCCCCATTAAGAAGAACCCTGTAAAATCAGATGCCCGGGCAGCCTGCTGCATATTATGAGTAACAATAACAATTGTATAATCTTTTTTCAAGTCCTGAATCAGCTCTTCTATCTTTGATGTAGCAATTGGGTCCAAGGCAGAAGTAGGTTCATCCATCAAGAGAACCTCCGGTTGAACTGCCAGTACGCGAGCAATGCATAAGCGCTGCTGTTGTCCTCCGGATAAGCCCAAGGCAGACATATTCAGCCTATCCTTGACCTCATCCAACAAGGCAGCATCATGCAAGCTTTTTTCAACTATCTCATCCAACTTTTGTTTCCTTTTTATCCCGTGAATTCTTGGTCCATAAGCTATATTGTCATATATTGACATAGGGAACGGATTTGGTTTTTGAAAAACCATACCAACCCTTTTCCTCAGGTTAACCACATCAACCTCCGGACTATTTATATCCATCTCATCTAAACATATGGTTCCTTCTATTCTGGCCCCCTCAAAAAGATCATTCATTCTATTCAAGGTCCGCAAAAAAGTTGATTTTCCACAGCCGGATGGACCAATCAAAGCAGTAATCCTGTTGGATAATAAATCAATATTGATATTTTTCAAAGCTTGGAAATTTTTATAATAAAAATTCAAATTTTTAGCATACATCTTATTTTTGTCCAATGGTCTATATCCTCCCAAAATTAAGTATCTAATACTTGTTTATAGTCCTTCTGTCCGTTTTTGATACTTATTTCTAAGAACAATGGCCAGAGCATTTAGTGAAAGCAAAACAGCCAGTAATACAATTATCCCTGCAGCTGCAAGTCCTTGGAAATCAGCCTGGGGTCGAGAGGTCCAATTGAAAATTTGAATTGGCAGGACAGTAAAGCTATCCAAGGGTGAAAAGGGTATAAAAGACACGTAGGCTAATGCACCCACAGTAATAAGAGGCGCTGCCTCTCCAACGGCCCGTGAGGTGGCAAGAATAGTACCTGTTAATATTCCCGGCATTGCATATGGCAAAATAACCTTTCTTATTGTTTGCAGTTTTGTTGCACCAAGTGCATAGGAGGCATGGATAAGATTCTCAGGCACTGTTTTTATTGCTTCTTGAGATGCAATAATTATAATTGGCAAAACCAATAGAGTCATTGTCAGTGAGCCTGCAAGAATGCTTCTGCCCAGTTCGAAAAGTCTGACAAATACGGCAAGTCCCAATATTCCGTAGACAATGGAGGGTACTCCGGCCAAATTGGATATATTGGTTTGAATTATCGAGGTGAAAAAATTCTTGGTAGCAAAGTTTTCAATATAAACTGCAGTTCCGATGCCGACAATTGTCGATATTGCCAAGGTTAAAATCATAATCCAGATGGTTCCCAAAATTGACGGCAATATGCCGGCCCTTTCCGGGAATCGGGACATAAAGCTGGTTAAAAACTGCCAATCAAGCCACTTATAACCGTCAATAAAAATCTGTATCAAAAGCACCGCTAAAAATAAGATGCTGACAGCATTGGTGAGGAAAAAGATAAAATGAAATATCTTTTCCTTATTTCGTCGTTTTCTGTCATGCTTTTGAATACAAAACGCCTTTTCTGGCAAAACTATCCCTCCCTGTGCCGTTTAACAATATATTGACTGATTATATTCATAATAAACGTTATAACAAACAAGCTCATCCCTACTGCGAAAATAGTCTTATATTCTATAGTGCCATAGGGTGTGTCCCCCAGACTGACCTGAACAATATAGCCGGTCATGGTCTGGATACTTTCCAAGGGATTTAGGGTCAGCTTTGGCGAAGCACCTGCTGCCAAGGCTACAATCATGGTTTCTCCTATAGCTCTTGACAGGGCTAAAATAAATGAGGCGATAATTCCGGAAAAGGCCGCAGGAACTACGATCTTTGTAGCCACCTCTAGTCTGGTAGACCCTAAAGCAAAGCCCGCCTCTCGCAAAGACTTGGGAACCGCCACCATTGCATCCTCACTTAGGGAGGACACCATAGGAATAAGCATAATACCCATTACAATACTGGCACTGAGAGCGTTAAAAAAATCAGCCTCGGGAAAAAAGTACCTAATTATCGGAGTAATAAAGGTTATAGCAAAAAAACCATACACTACAGTAGGTATGCCTGCCAATACCTCTAATGTTGGCTTAATAATTCTTCTGGTTTTTTCTGAGGCAAATTCACTTAAATATATAGCGCTGGCTAAACCGGTAGGAATAGCCAAGGCACCGGAGATTACTGTTACCATAAGAGTGCCGGAAAGCAGCGGTAAAATCCCAAAATGCTTAGGCTCAAAAAGAGGCGCCCATTTGTTCCCGGTCAAGAATTCAAAAATACTTACTTCTTTAAAAAAAGAAAATGTCTCTACCAATAGGGTTACTACAATAGCTATCGTTGTAATAACTGAAATAAGCGCACACAGGGTCAAGCCATAATAAACAATCTTCTCTGCGTTAAAACCATTTTTGGTCTTCTTAACAGCACTATTAGAGGTGTTTATGTTCATCAATTTGTGCCCACTCCCAAAAAGATTAGAAGTGCCCCTAATTACGTACCAGGGGCACTTCCTGATATTATCTCACACTATTTTATTTTAGCCAATCCCTCACTATAGAGATTGTCAGGCAGCTTTATAAATCCTATCTGCTGTAAAATTTCAGGTCCATTGGTCAAATAGAAGTTTACAAATTCCTTAACCTCAGGTCGGGCAATTGCTGCCTTGCTTACATATATATATAACGGACGGGACAATGGCTTGTAGCTTCCATTGTTGATGGTTGTTGCATCCGGAGAAACTGCTCCAGAGCCGGCATCAATGGGAACTATTTTTAAAATATCTTTATTTTCAAGATAGTAGGAGTATCCGAAATAGCCTAAAGCACCTTTGTCTGCAGCTATACCCTTAACCAAGACATTATCATCCTCACTGGGAGTATAATCTGACCGACTTGCTTTAGCTTTTCCATTTATTTCTTCAGTAAAATAATCAAAGGTTCCTGAATCAGTTCCCGGGCCATATAGCTTTATTTCTGTATCCGGCCAACTGGAACGAAGATCACTCCATTTATTCACCTTGCTGCCGGGCTCCCAAAGCTTTTTAAGCTCATCTACAGTCAAACTGTCTACCCAAGTATTTTCCTTATTTACCACAATTGATATTCCATCATAGGCGACTGCCAATTCAATATACTCAACATTGTTCTTTAAGGCAGCGTCTTTTTCTGAGTCCTTAATTAAACGGGAAGCATTACTGATGTCAGTCTCACCGGCTGCGAATTTTTTAAAGCCTCCACCTGTGCCGGATACTCCGACAGAAACTTGAACCTTAGGGTTCTCTCTATTAAATTCCTCTGCAACTGCCTCTGTGATCGGGAATACAGTACTCGAGCCATCAATTTTTACAGCACCGGTCAGCTTGGAAGCAGTCTCACTGTTTCCACAGCCAATAACCGATACAGCAACCAATACAATCAAGGCTAGGACTAACAATATTCTTTTCACAAACAATTCTCCTCTCAAAATATAAAATTCTAAGTCCTTTTTGAATATAGCAATAGGCTATTTTACTGTCAATTAGTAGATGCGAATCTTAATTGAAGATTAACCTTAATTGATAATAGGACTCCAATCTTAATCATAATTTCATATAAATGCATTCATGCAACAAAAGGGTAAGAGCTATTTCAAATATACTCTCCGTTCCAGATTGCGAACCCAGGGACTCCAATCCGAGTCCTCGGTATTTTCCTCATCTTTAATCTTCGTAAACATATCTATCACGGTATCAAAATTATCTAAAATATGTATTGCCGCTGCCTCAATAAATTTTGGTTTTTTAGGGGATTGCCATTCATACTGGCCATGATGGCTGGTAATAATGTGTAGGATTTTTAGCCGAAGTTCCTGGGGAAAAGGCACTTCCATATTGCTTATTCTTTTGTCAACCTCATTCACTCCAACAATAATATGCCCTAAAAGCCTGCCTTCATCTGTAAAATCAATAGTTTTTTCATAGCTATATTCAGATATCTTTCCTATATCATGAAAAACAGATCCGATAATCATCAAATCTCTGTCCAGAACAGGATAAAGCTTCACCATTTCCAAGGCTGCTTTAGTTATGTTCAGGGTGTGCTCCAGTAAGCCCCCAAGATATGCCTGATGATTAGCCTTTGCTGCAGGAGCTGTCTGAAAGCGCTTTAACCAATCAGAATCATTGAAAAAATCATCAACAAGCTTCTTAATATTGTTATCCTGAATTGTATCGATGATTCCTCTAAGCTCACTGGTCATTTGGTCAATATTCCTAGGGGAAACCGGGAGAAAATCTCTGGAAATATATTCTTCCTCAAGACAGACCCTAAATGACAAAATATTCAGCTGAAGAGAACTATTATACTCTCTAACCTCGCCCTTTACTTCCAAAACACTGCCAATACTGATAGTATCCTTTATCTCCTCAGCTCTGTCCCATATTTTAGCCTCAATTTGTCCACTGCTATCCTCTAAGGTCAAGGCGAGAAAAAAGCCTTGTTTGCCTTTAAATGGAATGATTTTCTTACTTGTCAGCAAATATCTGGAGATTATCTTCATACCATTTTTAAGATCTGCAACTTTTATTTTTTCCATAGTTATTCTCTCCCATTTCAGACTAGATCAAAATATTAAAAGGATTTCTGTAAATATCGTAGAAATAATTAATTTAGATACTCAACAAAAAGGAGCATAAGTATGACCACCGAACAAAGAAAATACAAATTTCATTACCTTATAGATTCCGATAGCTGTATGGCCTGTGGTGCATGTGAGTTGGAATGCAAGTATGATGCGGTATATGTGGATGACAATGCCGATTATGCCATCAATATTTCTAATTGCCTTCGCTGTGGCAAATGCTTTAGGGCCTGTCCCTCAGATGCAATCAAGAAAATAATGACTCCCAGCTGATATTTTTCAGAATCTCGGAGGCATAAGCACATCCACCCAATCTGTAATATGCTCCAATATTTTTATTTTTTCACTGTGCTTATGTCCTGAAATCCCAACAACAGCTTCTAATGGCTTATCTATACCCTTGGCTATTTCATTTTCCTTGAATTCCGGATAGAAACAGCTGTCGCCGATATATTCTCTTAGAATTGAATTGGCAGGGACTTCCGAGCTGTCAAGCTTATCAAAAAAACTCAGTATTCTTAATAATCTCCTTGCCTCAGAATATTGGGGCTTATCACGGGTTATTTCCTCAAGCAAGGGCTCCACATAGCCCTTCAAAACTGAAAGCTCATAAATCAGTGAAGAATTAAACATCATATCGGCATTCTCTTGAAAGGGAAAGATATGCTTTTCCTCGCCTCTTCTTACTGAGGGCCATATTTTTAATGTTCTCTCTGCATTAAACCCCCTGAAGTTATTATCTCTTACAATTCTCCTCAATAGACGAAGATCTGTAGTCTGTATCCGGTTGCTGAAATCAAGGTTCAAATGAGTCAGTGCACTGATATAAATTTTATACTTTCTTCCTTTTGGAATAGAGCTGGTTATTGCATCATTGATACCATGAATACCCTCCACAATAATGAGATCATTCTTATCCAAAGTAAACTTATTGCCTGTATACTGTCTCTTGCCGGTAATAAAATTATAATTGGGAATCTCTATTTCCTCTCCCTGAATCAGCTTGTTCAGGTGCTCATTAAACAACGGGCTGTCAAAGGCTTCCAAGCTCTCGAAATCATATTCCCCTTTCTCATCCTTTGGTGTGTGCTCCCTGTCTAAAAAGTAGTCATCAAGGGATATTGAAACCGGATTTATGCCATTTACCTTTAAATAGGTGCTCAATCTCTTGGCAAAGGTAGTCTTCCCTGATGAGGAGGGTCCTGCAATAAGGATTATCCTTATCCGATCAATATTCTTACTTATTTCATCAGATAACTGATTTATTTTTTTCTCCTGAAAAGCCTCAACAACTCTGATAAACTCACCCGGTGACTCACTGGCTAATCTATGGTTCAAGGCCACTGAACTGCTTACCTTTAATATTTTTCTCCATTTGCCCGCCTCATAAAAAACAGTCGACAGCTTGCCTTGCTCCTCATAAATAGGAAGATTAAGGGGGTCTTCTTTTCTTGGCATTTCAATAATAAATCCCGGCAAATACAATCTAAGTCTGAACACTTTTAATATACTTAGACTGGGAATAACCGGCCCTAAAGAATAATCATAGTAATCGCCTATACCAACTATCTCTACAGGATCAGAGCCCCAATAGGAAAGCAAATCAACCTTGTCCTTATAAAACTTTTCACTGCGGGCCTTATTCTTAAAAAACCTTATGGCTTCATCCCTAATCATTACAGCTCTTGTAATTCTTCCCCCACCATCAATAATTAATTTCATTCTGTTTTCAATATGTGCTATATCCTTTTCTTTTATTGCTTTGAAACTTCTTATCTCGCCATATATTGCGTTGGAAAGGGAGTGCTCAATAATAACATTCGATCCCGGCAAAATATCCTGAACAGCTCTGTTTAAAACCAAAATAAGCCCACTTTGATATATTCTTTTGCCATCCTCACTTTCCAAATCCACAAATTCAACAGTACTGTCCTCAGTTATCTTGGTTTGAAGATCTTCCAAGGAATTGTTGATTCTCACTGCTACTATCATATTGATTTTAGAACCTGAATAATATTTAATAGCCTCAATAGCTCTGGAGCCTTTGTAAAAATCATACTCACCTGAGTTAATAACATTTATTCTAATCAGATTATTACCATTTTTCTGATTATCTGCAGATGTCAATTTTGTCCACCTCACATTAATTATATCTCTAAGCTCACATTAATTATATTAGGTTTATTTGAATATTTCCAGCTTGCCTAAGCTATTATTATTCACTCCGCCTTTATATGATACCAATAAATTGCTTTTATCAACCTCTCAGCGAAATTTAGTTGGAGATTGCCAGCCAATTTTATATAATGTACTAAATTATGTTTTGGCTACAAATTTACAATTCAGATGTGATCAGATTGTTAAATATATTTCATTGGAGGTTAAAACCATGGTAGATACCGATATTAATTTGGAAGTAAGAGAGCTGGAAATATTGATCGGCCAGCTTGATGGAGTTATAGATGTTGTTGTGATAAGCATTGACCAAGGTGAAGGTAGCGTTTTATTAAAGGCCTTTGTTGAAACTGAAAACGATGAGACAATCCTTGAGGAAAAAACTGTAATTAACTATTGCCTAGAAAATTCCGGCAGTAAAAATATTCCCTCATCTGTGATATTTTGTAAAATTCCACGTACACCTTCAGGGAAGGTAGCACGAATGATTTTATTGGAGCAGATAGCAGATTAATAACATTCAATAATGAAAAAAATCCAATTGTTAAAACAAACAGCATCCAGTCTATTGGACGCTGTTTATTTGTATTTCCTTTCAACTATTTATTAAGTTCAAGCCCTTTTTTCTGAAGCTCCACACTATACTCTACTATTGTGCTGTAAACCCTTTCAATTATATCCGGATCAACCTTCTTTTTTACTGCTATTTCCCTGACCCGGTCAATAACAATTTTCTCTCTGGCAGGATCCCTAATTTTATTGACTTCTCCTTTAAGGGAACCGATTTTTCTTACCATATTTGTTCTCATTCCTATCAAATCAACAATTTGACTGTCCATCAGATCTATTTCTGCTCTCATTTCTTCAATTGAAATCGGCGCTGTTTTCTTTTCTGTGGGGTCTTTTGAGTCAAGGCTTTCATCCTTTGGATAGGAACCCAATACTCGTATATAATTCATTTTGCTTATAAGATTATCGATAACGCCGTCTATTTCCGGATCCCTGCGATGTCCCTCTAAGTCAATAAAAAAGCGATATTGACCCAATTTCTTTTTTATCGGTCTGGACTCAATCTTGGTCAGATTTATCTCCCTAAGAGCAAACTCTCTTAAGATACTGTATAGCGCACCCGGCCGGTCTTTTGCTTCAACAATTAACGATGTTTTGGAATTCGGGCTGTATTCACAATCCTCTCTGGCCAGCACTATAAATCTAGTCAAATTTTCATCAGAATCCTGAATCCCACAATCTACTATTTCAAGACCATAAATACCTGCAGATATCTCCGTGCCTATAGCTGCCATGTCGCCATTACCGCAGGCTACCGTTTTTACTGCCTGTGAGGTACTGGGAGTTTCTTCTAAAAGGTGTCCCGGTAATTCACGGTCTAGGTATTTTCTGCACTGGGCCAGAGCCTGGGGATGAGACAACACCTTCTTTATCTGATTTTTCCCGGTCCCGGGCTTTACCAGCAGGCAATGCCTTATCTTTATAATTACCTCTCCGCAAAACCTTATTACCTCAGATTTGGCCACCAGATCCAATATCTGATTTACCCCACCCTCGATAGAATTTTCCAAAGGAACTATCCCTCGATCCAACTGAAGGCTTTCAACCCTTGATACTATATTTGCAAGGCTGGGGCAACAGATCATCTCCACATCAGAAGCATTTTCTCCTATATATTTATGGGCTGCGGCCTCAGTAAAGGAACCCTTTGGACCCAAATAGCCTATTTTCATTCATCCTCACCTCATAGTGTTTTCTTTACCGCTGCAACAATCGGAATCAATTCCTGCACCAGCTTTTCAAATTCATCAGGACTTAGGGATTGAGGGCCATCGCATAACGCCTTTGCCGGTTCAGGATGAACCTCTATTAACAATCCATCAGCACCGGCAGCTACTGCTGCCAGACTCATGGGGGCCACTAATGCTCTGATCCCGGTCGCATGACTCGGATCTACCAAGACCGGCAAATGAGATAGGCTCTTTACCAGAGGAATTGCACTTATATCCAAGGTATTCCTGGTTGCTGTTTCAAAGGTTCTAATTCCCCGCTCACATAAGATTACACTTGCATTACCCTCAGATGCTATATATTCTGCAGCCATAAGCCACTCCTCAATAGTTGCTGACAATCCTCTTTTTAACAGTACAGGTCGCTTGGCCTTACCCACAGCCTGTAATAAACGGAAATTCTGCATGTTCCTGGCACCGATCTGTACCATATCAACATATTCCAGAGCAGTGTCCAAGCTAGGCAGGTCCACAACCTCAGTCACAGTGGCCAAACCATATTCTTTTGCTGCAGCCTGCATTATTTTCAGACCTTCTTCCTCCATGCCCTGAAAACTGTACGGTGAGGTTCGAGGCTTAAAGGTTCCTCCCCTTAATATTTTTGCTCCTTGTTTTTTGACGGCTTCTGCTGCCTGATAAATTTGAGTTTCAGACTCCACTGCACAAGGACCTGCTATTAAAACCACCTTGGATCCGCCTATTTCTGTATCTCCCACCTTAACTATCGAGGTGCCTCCGGCAGCTTCCTTACTGACCAATTTGTAAGGGTGCATAATCGGAACTACCCCTATTACTCCGGGCATCCCTTCCAGGCCTAAGGAATATATGGCAGCCCGATCTCCTACAGCACCAATTACAATTCTTTTAACACCCAAAATTAAATGTGCTTGAAACCCTGAGGTTTCCAGTTTTTCTATTACCAAATCCACTTGAGGCTTAGAGCTTTTAATATCCATTACAATAATCATTTTTTTTCATCCGGAACATTGTCCGGATTCCCTCCCTTTCTATAATAGAATTAATTCTTCTTTTGCTGTTTAATAAAAAAAAGCCCTCCATCCCTATAATTAGGGACGGAAAGCTTTTGCTGATCCGTGTTACCACCCTATTTGGCATCCCAGGTTAATCCCAGGAAGCCCACTCCAAAAGGTACGAAAAATCCATACCCCCTTCCTCTAACGTAGGAAACACGGCACAGCCTACCCATCATTATCAAATGATTTCAGCCTGCATCTCCGGAGAGAACTTCAATCAGACAATCTCTAAAGACGCTCCCAATCAGCTATACGCCGGCATCTTCTTCCTGAAGAGATGTTATTGATTTACTTTTCTCCTTCATTGATTTTAATAGGAATATATTTTAGTTGTATCAGTAATATACTATTCTCTTTAATAAAAAGCAACCCTAGTAGCGGAAATTAATTTCAGAATTAATTGACATTTCCAAATAATAACATATAATCATAGTACCTGTTACTAATTTATAATACTTGAAGGGGGGTTAAATATGACAAAAGAACTTATTGATGAAATTCTGAGAGATATCGGACTTGAAAAAATGTTTCCGGAAAATGAATTTGATGCTATAGGCATCAACCAGCCTAAATAACCGAAAATTAATACCAAAGCAATCTTTTCAGGAGGTAAAAACCAATGCTTAGATTCATTGAAATTACCGAAAGATAAATGGTACAGGAAATGTAACAGCCTGTACCATTTATCCTTTTATATCTCAAATATGTTAAGATTTGTACCAGCTAATTTTTTTCGGCGCAATTGTTTTTATTAATACAATCCCAAATAAAAACCCACCGATATGTGCCCACCAAGCTACGGACTCAGCGCCACCTCCCAATGAGGCAAAACTGCTGAATATCTGCAAAACAAACCACAAAATCAAAAATACTACGGCAGGTATTTCTGCAAGGGTAAAGAAAAAAACAATCGGAACAAGGGTAAGTACCCTTGCTTTGGGGAAGGTGATCATGTATGCACCCAAAACCCCAGCCACAGCTCCGCTTGCCCCAATAACAGGAGCTACTGATAAAGGATCAGCCATAATATGAGCGATGCTGCCTATTATTCCTGTTGCAATATAAAATATCAAATATCTAAAATGTCCAAGTCTGTCTTCCACATTATCCCCAAACACCCAAAGAAATAGCATATTGCCCAAAAGATGAAGCCACCCTCCATGGAGGAACATTGCAGTAACAAAGGTTATAATTTCCGGTTGAAAAATGTTTCCGGAAATAAAAATTTCAACAATGTTTTTTGGCACCAAACCAAAGCTATAAAAAAAGCTATTCAGCATATCCTGGGGCATTAGAAATTCCTTGATAAAAACATATATATTCAAGGCTATGAGAATCCAGTTAACATAAGGTGCTTTCTGTGATTTGACACTATCCCGCAAAGGAATCAATAAGAAAACCTCGCTTTTTTACCCTATGGTATTACCTTATTTAGGGGATATTCAATAATGTCCTGTGCACCTATCTGAAGCAGTGGAGGAATAAGATCCCTTACTTGCTTCTCATCCAGCACCACCTCAACAGCGACCCAGTCACTGTTATATAATTTTGAGATAGTAGGATGCTTCATAGCCGGCAAAACAGAAAGTACATTATCAAGTTTATCCCCGGGAACATTCATTTTCAGACCAACCTTAGAATCAGCTCTAAGTGCTCCTTGAAGAAGAATCGACAAATTCTGAAGTTTCTCGCGCTTCCAAGGATCCTGCCAAGAAATATTGTTTGCATGCAATTTGGTGCTGGACTCTAATATTGTCGCTATTATTCTAAGATTATTTGCTTTTATGGAGCTGCCGGTTTCAGTTATATCTGCAATTGCATCAACCAGGGTAGGAACCTTAACCTCTGTAGCACCATAGGAATATTCAACAACGGCATTTACTCCATTTTGTTTTAAATAGTTCTTGGTTACATTAACCAATTCAGTAGCTATTCTTTTTCCTTCCAGATCCTTGACTGAATGAATATTGCTTTCATTAGCAACAGCCAGTACCAACTTGATAGGATTGCTTGTCTGCTTTGAATAGACCAAATCCGCAACCTCAACCACATCTGCCTCATTCTCCATAATCCAGTCATATCCTGAAAGACCTGCATCTAAAACCCCCTCGTTTACATAACGAGGAATTTCCTGGGCACGCATAAGTACTATTTCCAATTCAGAATCATCAATAGTAGGAAAATAAGATCTGCTTCTCAGAGTAATATTAAAGCCTGCTCTTTTGAAAAGCTGAAAGGTTGAATCCTGCAGACTACCCTTGGGCAATCCTAATCTTAATTTTGACATTGTCTTTGTCCTCCCAATTCTTTATTTTAATGTCTCGCTAATACTTTACTATGCTAAAGCATTTCATTCAAGTATACATATCTATCATTGGCCTGTCAATATTTATTTAATATATGGTGTTCCGGCAATCAGGTCAGCCTTACAGGAAAGATTATGAATTGCCTTTATCCAGCGAATTGTTTTATTTTTATATCTCATAACTAGGGAATGAGTTTCAGCCAGATCTCCACCCAGCATACGCACACCCTTTAAAAGCTCACCATCAGTTACCCCGGTAGCAGCAAAAATAGCGTCGTCACCCTTAACCAAATCATCCATAAATAAAATTTTGCTACAATCCGTTATCCCCATTTGGGCACAGCGAGCCCTGTCCTCATCATCCTCCGGCCAAAGTCTGGCCTGCATTTCTCCACCAAGGCACTTCAGCGCCACCGCAGCAATAACTCCTTCCGGAGCACCACCTATACCAACACATAAATCAACTCCGGTGTCAGGAATTGCAGTATATATAGCAGAACCCACGTCCCCATCACCGATCAATCTTACTCTGGCACCGGCCCTTCTCACTGCATCAATAATCGGCTGATGCCTTTCCCTATCCAAAACCATTACTGTACACTCTGAAATTCTTTTATTATTTGCTTTGGCAACAATTTCCAAGGTTTTCTCCAAGGGATCATCAATATGAATTTTACCGGCAGCCCTTGGGCCAACAGCAATTTTCTCCATATACATATCCGGTGCATTCAAAAGATTGCCTCTATCTGCTATAGCCACCACTGCCAAAGCATTTGGCAAGCCTTGTGCCAGTATATTTGTACCCTCCAAAGGATCAACTGCCACATCAACCTCAGGCCCTGAAGAATTGCCTAGCTTTTCTCCTATGTATAACATAGGTGCCTCATCCATTTCTCCCTCACCAATCACCACTGTGCCGTTTATGGCAATGGTATCAAACATTGCTCTCATTGCATTGGTAGCCGCACCATCAGCTTCATTCTTTTTCCCCCTGCCCATCCAGCCGGCTGCAGCCAAAGCTGCTACCTCAGTAACTCTTACTACTTCAAGGGTAAGTTCGCGATCCATATATATTCAGCCTCCTAAAATTATAAGGTTATATCCATGTATTGTATCACATATAATTATCCGTAGAATCCCGACAATTCTCTATTACATTATTACTTTGATAAAATATTTGAATTGTTTAGCTCTCTTGTAATCGGGCCTGGAATTCCATTTCCGATTACAATATTACCTATGCTTACAATAGGCATAATTCCTATAAGAGAATTAGTTGCAAATATCTCATGGGCAGATAAAAGCTCCTCAGGGCTGACACTTCTTTCCTCAACAGAACTATTGCTATTACTAAGGCTATTAATAATCAATCCGCGGATTATTCCCGGAAGAAGACCGCTGTCTATTCCCGGAGTTATAATTTTGTTGTTTCTGACCAAGAAAATATTGCTTGTACAGCCCTCAGTAATATTTCCCTCTTGATTCAAAAACAATGCCTCATTCCAGCCCTTCTTCCGGGCATAGCCTTTGGCGATAACATTCTCATAATAATTTAAGGTTTTATGCCTTGATAGCATGGAATCCTTGTTTTTTCTTATTTCCGAGAAACCGGCCTTTATTCCCTTTTCCAAGGATTGCTCGGAATAGGGCAATTCTCTGGTTGTTATAAATATGCTTGGCATAACCTTACTACTGCCTGCGGTTAGGGTCAATCGCAGTGCCCCTTTGTCCAGACCATTCATCCGGGCAGTTTTCTCAAGCATTTGTTCGATTTCATCTCGATTGAAGGTAATAGCTATATTTAGAGCGTCTGTCGAGGAAAAAAGTCTGGACACATGCAAGGACCCTCGCACAGGAAACCCCTTTTCCACCTTTATCGTTTCAAAGAGACCTGCCCCATAAAGAACGCCTTGGTCTTGAATGGAAATTGCAGCGTTTTCCACAGGAATAAACTCACCATTTAGGCATACAGTATTCTTGGAATACATTAATTTTCTCCATCTTAAAATTGACTCTTATTAGCTCTAAGTGAGGAAATCAGCGCCCTAGCTTTATCCAAGGTCTCCTGATATTCAGCTTGAGGATCAGAATCAATAGTAATTCCTCCGCCTACCTGAAAATAAATATAATCTTCCTTAAATAACAAAGTCCTGATAACAATATTAAAATCAGCATTGCCGTCAAATGAAATATAGCCTATTGAGCCGCAATAGATGCCTCGTCTTACCGGTTCCAGCTCTTCAATAATCTCCATAGCACGTTTTTTCGGGGCCCCTGATATAGATCCACCGGGAAAGGCACCTCTGATTAAATCAAAAATATCATACTCTGATTCAAGCTCCCCTGAAACTGTTGAGACAAGATGAAATACCGTAGAATACTCCTCAAGCCGATAAAGCTCAGATACCTTTATTGATCCGGGAACACATACCTTACCAAAATCATTACGCTCCAAATCAACAATCATCACAAGCTCAGCTCTGTCCTTTTCACTGCTCCTTAAAGACTCCTTCTGCCTCAGATCCTCTAAGGCATCACTGCCCCTTGGTCTGGTACCCTTTATCGGTCTGGTCTCAATATTATTATCTGATTTTTTAATAAATCTCTCCGGAGACGCACTTACTATTTGAAAATCACCACAATTTATATAGGCAGCCATAGGTGCCGGGTTAATTTTGCCAAGTCTTTTATAAACAGTCCAGGGATCTGCAGAGCAAAGAGTTTGAAACCTCTGTGAAATATTAACCTGGTAAATATCTCCGGCTGTAATATACTCCTTAACTCTATCCACCATCTGACAATAGCTTTCCCGGTCAAAATTGGAGCTTAAATCTAAAAAACTCCCATCCTCAGCAAGCTCTCTATTGTCATCCGTTACTCCGGACTTCATCTCATTTTCAATCAACTTGCTTTCAAAAAATCTTATTCTATCCTCAGCCCTATGCAGACGTTCTTCCCTTGTTTCTTTTGGGAACCCTGAGGAAAATATAACCAAGGTGTCCTTGAGATGGTCAAAAGCTATTACAGTATCATAGAAACCAAGCCAGCATTCTGGAGTAGAAAGATCATCTTCAGAAATTTCTTCTATCTCTTCAAACTTTCTACCCAAATCATAAGAAAAATAGCCCGCAGCCCCCCCAATGAAGGGAACCCGACTTTCTGAATCCGATATTTTATATTTTTTCATATTTTCCCTTAATATCTGGAGCAGATCACCTTGAATAATCTCTACTGATCCCTTATTATCAATCCTGCTGATTTCCACTTTGCTGTTCCTTGAAATTATTGTCATAAATGGGTCTGCAGCCATAAAGGAATATCTCGAAAAACCGGTCATTATTTTGCCGCTTTCCAGTAAAAGGCACCCGGGCAAATTCATAATCTTTTGAAACGCAGATAAAATATCCCCATCATATTTAAGTTTCTTTGATATAACCAGATTCATCAAGCCTATCTCCAGATCTCAAAAAATTATCAAGCATTTCCTTGCCAAAATCAGTTAAAATTGATTCGGGATGGAACTGAACTCCCTCAACCTTATACTTGCGATGTCTGAGACCCATAATTTCACCATCAGGACTTAACGCTGATACTTCAAGACAATCAGGGACTGATTCCGATGAAACAACCAAGGAGTGATATCGTCCCACCTCCAGCTGCTGGGGTAAGTCAAAAAATACTCCTCTGCCATCATGTTTGATTCTTGACGATTTGCCGTGAATAGGTCTGGGAGCTCGAACAACTCGGCCACCAAATGCCTGACCGATGGCCTGATGCCCCAAGCATACTCCTAAAATCGGAATCCTGCCGGAAAAAGATTTTATTATATTCAAAGAAACACCTGCCTTATCAGGTGTACATGGGCCGGGAGATATTATTATATGGTCCGGTTTGATTCTTTCCACCATATCCAAGGTTATTTTGTCATTGCGATATACTTGAACCTCTTGCCCCATCTCCCTCAGATATTGAACAAGATTATAAACAAATGAATCATAATTATCAATCATTAGAACCAAGTGAATCACCCCGGGGAAATATAATCCATAATTAAATAAATGTCCATTTAGGTAATATGATAATGTATAATATATTATCATATTACCTTTTTTTGGAGGCAAAATGCTTAGTTCTTTCCAAATGATCGGACAAAATCTTTTTTTTGCCGGTCTGAATAATTCTCATAGCGGAAATATCAGCATCCGTATAGATGATAAAATTATCATAACCCGTCGAGGTTCTATGCTGGGAAATTTATCTCATAGGGATCTTATAACCACATCTCTATATAAAATTGACGATACTACCTGTCAAGCATCATCAGAATTGGGGGTTCATAAAGCAATATACCTTAACACTCCTGCCTTGGCCATTCTTCACGCCCATCCACCCCATGTAATTGCCCTTTCCTTGCTGGAAAAAAACCAACTTATTCCGATTGATGCAGAAGGACTTTACTTGCTACCTTCAGTTCCTGTTCTATCTCCCGGCATTTCTATTGCATCCCAAGAATTGGAGAGTACCTTGCCTACCATCTTGAAGGATAACAGAATCGCTGTTATAAAAGGGCACGGAACCTTTGCTATAGGAAAAGACCTTGTGGAAACTCTCCACCTTACCAGTAGCTTGGAGCACAGCTGTAAAATACTATCAATAACCCGACAAATAGATTATTAATACATGTCTATAAGACCTGTAAAATTACACACTTTAAATAATGGGTCTCTTGGGAGGATAGTAACATAGGATGATCCTTTGCCTGCCGCCTTATTTCAACTATTCTTACATCTCTGCCTGCATCCCTTGCTGAGCTTTGCAGCACCTCCAGGAACAGCTCTTCACTCATATGATAAGAGCAGGAACAGGTGACCAAAAAACCACCTTTTTCCAATATCTTCAGACCTCTTAAATTGATTTCCTTATACCCTCTTATAGCCCCTGCCAAAGCATTTTTTGATTTAGTAAAGGCCGGCGGATCAAGTATGACCAAATCATATTTTTCACCGGCCTTATCCATGGCTCTCAGCTCATCAAAACTGTTTCCTTCTCTAAAGGTACAAATTTCACTATAACCGTTTCTTGAAGCATTTTCCCTTGCTATCTCAAGTGCTGACTGGGAAATATCAATTCCTAGTACCTCTTTTGCTCCAAAACGTGCGGCATTTACTGAAAATGTCCCGGTGTGACAAAAGCAATCGAGCACTCTTGCTCCGGCACTCAGCTGCTCCAAGGCCAGCCTGTTTTCTCTCTGATCGAGGAAATAGCCTGTTTTCTGCCCCTCTGCCATATCAACCTTAAAATATAAACCATTCTCCAATATTTCCACAAAGGTATCGAACTCTTCTCCAATAAAGCCCTTATGCTGACTAAGCCCTTCCAATTCTCTTACAGAAACATCATTACGTTCATAAATAGCTGTTGGATTAACTACCTCTTTTAACACATCAATAATAATATCCTTATATCCTTCAATCCCCAATGCCAATGTCTGCACAGAAAGATAATCACCATACTTATCTACAATCAAGGCTGGTATAAAATCTGCCTCACCATAGACCAAACGGTAGGCATTACTGTCTTTAACAACCTTATTGCGGTAGGATAACGCAGTTCGTATCCTGTTAAGAAAAAAATCTCGGTCTATATTTTCATCCTTATCTCTAGTCATAATTCGGATTAATATCTTTGATGCAGGATTGATATATCCCTTTCCTATAAATCTTCCTCTACTGTCAGTAACCTCAACAATATCTCCCGGCACAAATTCTCCCTCGATTTTGGCAACCTCTGTGCTGTATATCCAGGGGTGACCTGCAGCAACCCTTGCTTGACGCCCTGACAGCAACATTACAACAGCCATTTTGTTAACCTCCAAAAATTTATTTACTCGGACTTTAAGGGCAGCCGATTAGCCACCCAATTTTTCTGTTAGTTTTTCTGTTCTGACTTGAACTTGGCGATAGACCTCTTCCTCATCGATAGTTAATACCTTACCTTTTTCCATTACTATCTTGCCATCAATGATTACTGTCTCTACATCTGAGGACTGTGCTGCATAAACGATGTTTGAAACCCAATCATTTCTGGGATAAAAGTGCGGCTTTTTAGTATTTAATAAAATAATATCCGCTTTATAGCCTTTTTTTAGCAGTCCAATCTCATCTGCCATTCCCAAAGCAGCTGCTCCGCCAATGGTAGCCATCTGCAAGGCTTGGAAGGAAGGCAGGACTTGGGGGTTTCCGGTGCTTACCTTGTGAAGCAAGGCTGCAGTTCTCATTTCCTCCAGCATATCCAGATTGTTGTTGCTGGCAGGACCATCAGTACCAAGACCAACTTTCACTCCCCCATTAAGCATTTCATTGACTGGGGCAATTCCACTGGCCAGCTTCATATTGCTTTCTGGGTTATGGGCCACCCCGACCTTTCTCTTGGCAAGAATTTCTATATCCTTTCCATCAACATGTACACAATGAGCAGCAATTACCGGTAATTCAAATAGTCCGATATTATCCATCAGTTCAATAGGAGACAAGCTGTGCTGATTGTAAATATCATTCACCTCTGACAAGGTCTCCGATAGGTGAATATGTAAACCTACATCAAGCTCTTTAGCCAGTTTAATTGTTTTTTTCAGATAATCCGGGGGGCAGGTATAGGGGGCGTGGGGACCAAATCTTACCCTTATTCTGTCATTGGCCTGATGATGCCATTGGGCTACAAAATCCTTGCTGAAAATTAGTGCCGATTCAGCTTCCGGCCCTACCCCAATCAGGCCTCTTGAAAGATCAGCTCTTATACCTGCCTGTTCAACAGCCTTAGCGACACTGTTCATGTGAAAATACATATCTGCAAAGGTTGTTGTACCTGACTTAATCATTTCGAGACAGCAAAGCAGGGATGCCCAATAAATGTCATCTTCTTCCATCAGTGCTTCGAAGGGCCATATTTTTTCCTCCAACCACTTCATCAAGGGCAGATCATCAGCATAGCTTCTCATCATGGTCATTGCCGAATGGGTATGACAGTTTATTAAGCCGGGCAAAGCAAGCATTTGGGTAGCATCAATAACTTTGTCCGGAACAAATTCCTTTGGCACCGAATTTACTTGGCCAACCCAAAATATATACTGTCCTTTTACAGCGATATCACCTTTTTGAAAAATGGATTCCTTTCCTTCCATGGTGATTATTACTGCGTTTTTTATCAATAACTTATCCAATCCCGCTACCTCCATTAATGGTCTGTAAACTAGCTGTGATTCCAGCTCTCCAAGTAATTCTGCTGATCTAAAGTTAGATGATCTATAGCAATGCCCAGAGATTCCAGCTTAATTGCAGCGACCCTTTGATCTATAGCCTCGGGAACCTGATAAACTTTATTTTCCATTTGACCGGAATTATCCAAAATATGTCGGGCAGACAGTGCCTGCAGTGCGAAGGACATATCCATAATCTCAACCGGATGCCCATCTCCGGCAGCGAGATTTACCAGTCTTCCCTCGCCGAGCAGATATACCTTCTTAGAGTTTTCAAGAGTAAATTCCTCTATGTTTTTACGTGCTATTTTTCTGCTTACAGAAAGTTCCGATAATTCATGCTTATTTATTTCCAAATCAAAATGTCCCGCATTTGCTAGGATAGCCCCATTTTTCATTAATTTATAATGCTGCCCTCTCAGTATGTCACAGCAGCCGGTAACTGTTATAAACATATCACCTATTCTGGCTGCTTCATTGCTGGACATGACCTGATAACCATCCATCACAGCCTCAATTGCCCTAATAGGATCCACTTCACAAATTATTACCTTTGCTCCCAGACCTTTGGCCTTTATGGCTACACCCCGGCCGCACCAACCATAGCCCATTACCACTACCGACTTTCCGGATATAAGCAAATTTGTTGTTCTCATTATACTTGACATAACAGACTCACCGGTTCCATACCTGTTGTCAAAAAGATACTTGCATCGGGCATCATTTACTGCCATCATTGGAAAAAGCAATTCACCGGCTTTGTCCATTGATTTTAACCTGATTACCCCCGTTGTAGTTTCCTCTGATCCACCTAAAACATCTTTGGCCAGATGCCTTCTTTCCTTGTGGAGTGCATTAACCAGATCCCCACCATCATCGATAATAATTTTAGGATTTGTATCCAAAGTTTGAAGTATATGCTTACGATATTCACTGTCGGTAACTCCATGCCAGGCATAGACATTTATTCCCTGAACAGCCAAGGCTGCAGCTATATCATCCTGAGTGGAAAGAGGATTAGAACCGGTGATGGCAACCTCAGCCCCTCCTGCTTTAATAACTTGGGCTAAATAGGCAGTTTTTGCCTCTAAATGAATACTCATAGCAACTCTGATTCCTTTAAATGGCTTAACCCTCTCGAATTCTTCTCTTATTGCATTTAATACCGGCATGTGGTTTCTGGCCCACTCAATTTTCAGCTCGCCCTCAGATGCCAATCCTATATCCTTAATAGAATATTTATCCATGTCTATGCTCCTTTCAGTTTCCGGTTCAATCATAAATATGCTCTATATTTATCCAAATTTATCCAAGAAAAATTTTATGTTTCAAATAGCTTTCTAAGCGATTTACTATAGGGGGGAACTGCTATCCCTTTTTCTGTAATTATCGAGGTTATTAATTCTGCAGGGGTTATATCAAAGGCAGGATTCCAAACATCAACTCCCGGTGGCGCCACTCTGGTTCCGGCAATGTGAGTTACCTCATCCCCACTTCTCTCTTCTATTGGAATATCTGAGCCTGATTCAAGCTCTATATCTATAGTTGAAAGGGGAGCTGCCACGTAGAAAGGCAATCCGTGGGCCTTAGCCAGTACTGCCAATCCATAGGTCCCTATTTTATTGGCAGTGTCTCCATTGGCTGCTATACGGTCTGCCCCAATAATGATCAGATCGGCTTTTTTAAGATACATCAAATATCCTGCCATATTATCAGTAATCAAGGTTACCGGTATTTTGGCATTAATCATTTCCAAAGTAGTAAGTCTTGCCCCTTGAAGCAGAGGTCTTGTCTCTCCCGCATAAACCATAATTTTCTTATCTGCTTCTGCAGCAGCTCTTATAACACCTAAAGCAGTGCCATAGCCTGCAGTGGCAAGTGCTCCCGCATTGCAGTGGGTCAGTATTCTCGCTCCCGGAGGGATTAATTTATTGCCATAATAGCCAATATTTTTATTATTTTCCAGATCCTCCTGATATATTAATTCTGCTTCTTGAAGCATAAAATTAATTATCCTGTCATAATTATTGAATTTATTGACAGCTAACCCGGATAGCATTCTATCAATTGCCCACTTAAGATTTACCGCTGTTGGCCTTGAGGACATTAATACTCCGGCAATCCTCTCGACCTGGCTAATAAAATTAGTCAGGTCTTTTTTAGGTAACGCCATTGCCCCCAAAACCAAGCCATATGCAGCGGCGGCTCCGATAGCAGGGGCACCCCTTACTGATAGTCGACAAATTGCCTCAAATACAGTTTGATAATCCTTGCAACAAATATATTCAACATAATCAGGTAGTTTTGTCTGATCCAGGATAAAAAGCTCTCCATTATCCCATCTGATACTTTGCATATTAATTCACCAGCTTTCAGAGGCTAATCTGCCGGGTTAAGCTTTTCCTCATGACTGCAGCAACTGCAGTTTATGTCATTATTTAATGCGGAAATAGCATTTACCAGAAGAGATCTAACATTTTTAGAACTGCTTGCCATCATCTCCAAAACCTCCCGGTGAGAAAGCTTACCTGAGGTTATACCGGCAGCATAGTTGGTTACTATTGCAATAGTAGCATAGCAGATTCCCGCCTCTCTGGATAAAACAACCTCAGGAACACTGGTCATACCAACCAGATCCCCGCCAAAGTGACGAAACATCTTTATCTCAGCAGCAGTTTCGAAGCGAGGTCCCTCAGTGCATACGTAGGTGCCCTTGCTGTTAAACTTTAACCCTGATTTAACTGCCGTTTCGGTTAAAAGCTCTCTCAGGCGGCAGCAATAAGGCTTTGTCATATCAACATGAACTACTCCGTCTTCCACAAAGGTAGAGGCTCTTCCCTTCGTAAAATCAAGAAATTGATCGACAAAAACGAAATTACCCGGAGCCATTTCCATATTTAGTGAGCCTACTGCAGCTGTGGCAAAAATATTTTTTACCCCCAACTGCTTTAATCCGGCAATATTGCCCCGATAATTGACTAAATGGGGAGGAACCTGGTGCTTATCACCATGCCTGGCCATAAAGGCAATTTCATTTCCCATATAATCTCCTATCATAACTTTAACATTACCATAGGGTGTCTCTATTTTTTCTTCCCGAACCGAAGAAAATATCTTGGGATCATATACTCCTGTCCCACCGATAATTGCGGTATTAATAGCCAATTATACAACCTCCGATTTTGCAATTCTATAAATTTTCCCCGTCTTTATTGGAGTCGATATTATTGGAGTCAATATCGGCATAGAACAATGCCTGGGCAAACTCTGCTGCCTTAAAGGGTCTTAAATCATCAATGCCTTCTCCGATGCCGATATATCTAACCGGAATATCCAGTGATTCCTTAATTCCTATCACTACGCCTCCCTTGGCAGTTCCATCCAGCTTCGTTAAAACTATACCTGTGACCCCAGATGCCGCACCAAAGATTTTTGCCTGATTAATAGCATTTTGCCCTGTTGTAGCATCCAAAACTAATAATATTTCATGGGGTGCTCCAGGTATTTCTTTTGCCAAAACCCGACCTATTTTTTTCAGTTCTTCCATTAAGTTATTCTTTGTGTGAAGTCTGCCGGCAGTATCTACTATTAATATATCCGCATTTCTTGCTATGGAGGCCTGGAGAGCATCAAAGGCCACTGCTGCAGGATCTGCACCCTCCTGATGCTTAATTACATCTACCCCTGTTTTATTACCCCAAATCTCCAGTTGGTCGATGGCAGCTGCCCTGAAGGTATCTGCAGCTGCCAAAATAACCTTATTTCCTTCGTTTTTTAAATAATTGGCCAATTTTCCTATTGTAGTTGTTTTGCCAACTCCATTCACTCCTACCACCAATATAACAGTGGGTTTTTGCCTAAAAAATACTGTTGATTCTTCCTGCTCAAGAATGTCCCGAATTATTTTTATCAGGGCAGGCTTTAGCTGACCGGGTTCTGAAATCTTGTTTTCCTTAGTAACAATTCTTAATTTATCCACCAGATTAAAGGCAGTTTCTGCACCTACATCTGACTGGATCAAAGCCTCTTCAAGCTCCTCATAAAGGCTCTCATCTATATTTTTCTTTCCGGTTACCAAGCTGTCAATTTTTTCGGCTAAATCCTGTCTGGTTTTGCTGAGCGAATCTTTCAGTCTGTTTATAAAGCTCAAATGATCTACCTCCATGTAGTCCGGATATTTTTTCTAATATCCAAGTGCTGCTCTTGCAGCATGCTGCTCAGCCTCTTTTTTGGAATGACCGGAACCGGTCCCCAGCTCCTTACCCAAATGAACTACTGCTGAGGTAAAAAACTTGTCGTGAGCAGGACCCTCTTCCTTTAAAATAACATAGCTTACCGGGTAATTAGATGTTTTTTGGAGTATTTCCTGCAGTTCTGTTTTATAGTCCCTTTCCACCCTGCCCTCCAAAACATCGGAGATAACCCCACTCAAATGCTTTAGCGCAAATTTGCTGACAATATCTAAGCCGCTGTCAAGATAAATGGCTCCCAGCAGGGATTCAAAGGCATCTGCCAAAATAGAAGGTCGATCTCTTCCTCCTGATCGTTCCTCCCCCTTACCCATATACAAGCCCTGACCGATACCCAAATCTCTTGAAACTCTTGCCAGGGAGGACTCACATACAATAGATGCCCTGAATTTAGTCAGGTCTCCTTCTGAACAGGAGGCACATTGATTGTAAAGATAGCTGCTGACCACCAGCTCAAGCACAGCATCTCCCAGAAATTCCAGCCTCTGGTTATTTATGATACGGTCTTTTTTTTCAAAGGAATAAGAGCTGTGAGTTAAGGCCATGTGCAACAAGCTTATATTATTCCATTTTATTCCTAATTTTGCATGTATGTTGTTGAAATACTCCTGTCGGGTCATTTATACCACCCCACTACTCAGCAAACTTTTTCAAAATCAGAGTGACATTATGACCACCAAAACCAAAAGAATTTGACATGGCGACATTAACCACGCTTTTTCTGGCCACATTGGGTATATAGTCCAAATCACATTCCGGGTCCGGATTATCCTGATTAATAGTTGGGGGAATTATACCTTTGCCCATGGCCAAGATTGATGCTACTGCCTCAAGACCGCCTGCAGCACCAAGAAGGTGCCCGGTCATAGACTTGGTTGATCCTACAGCAATTTTATAGGCATGTTGCCCAAATACTTCCTTGATTGCAATTGTCTCCGGCTTATCTCCTAGGGGAGTTGAGGTTCCATGGGCATTTATATAGTCAACAGCCCACGGTTCTATTTCCGAGTCTGCCAAAGCCAGCTTCATAGCCATTGCAGCTCCTCTGCCCGACGATA
>JAAXTT010000041.1 GCA_013336365.1 Peptococcaceae bacterium | reverse complement strand
TCCATGAACTGCAGTACAGCTTTCCTTTTCAATGGTCTCTAAAACAGTTTTTGCTTTAAAGGCAACAACCGGTACCATAGTTGCACCGGAAACCAAGCAGATTAAGGTTCCCATTACGCAGCCAAAGCAATGAAAAAATGGAACCGGTATACAAAGCCGGTCCTTTTCGTTAAAATCCATACATTCTGCCTGAGAACGGGCATTGCCGACTATATTAGTATGACTTAACATTACTCCTTTAGGGTAACCGGTAGTACCTGAGGTATACTGCATATTAATTACATCATCTGGTTTTAATGCTTTTTGACAACTCACCAGCTCCTGGTCTGCAATCAAATCACTGGTAGCTATAAATTCATCCCAGCTCAGCATCCCCGGCTTTTTCCCTTCACCTATATAAATGATATTTTTAAGAAAAGGAAATTTTTCAGATTCCAGCTTGCCCGGTTCACAATGATTTAGTTCCGGACAAAGCTCATAAATAATGTCAAGATACTCACTGCCCTTAATTCCCTCTATTAGCAGAAAGGTACCGGTATCTGACTGTTTTAATAAATACTCCAATTCAAAGGCCCGGTAATTGGTATTCACAGTAACTAAAACTGCTCCCATCTTGGCAGTGGAAAACTGGGTAATAACCCACTCGGGAATATTATTAGCCCAGATAGCAACTTTTTCCCCACTTTTTACACCCAATCCAATAAAGGCCTTGGCTGCTTGATTGCATTTCTGCTGAAACTGACGATAGCTCAGTCTTATATCCCTGTCCGGATACACCAAAGCATCATTGTCAGGAAATAAATCTGAAATTTCATCAATCAAATCTCCAATTGTGATATTCCTGAAATCCATTTATATCCTCCTTAGATCTTGTTGAATATTCCGAATAATTCAACATTACAAATTATTATTCCTTCATTTAATTCAACTTATTCAACTATTTGGACCTTGATTAAGTTTGTTGTGCCATAGGTTCCTGATGGAACTCCTGAGGTAATAACCACCAGATCCCCGATAGAAACCAGCCCTGCATGCAAAGACGCTTCCAGTGCTGCTGATATCATGCTGTCAGTGTCCTTAGATTTTCTTACCAGCAATGGTTCAACACCCCAAACTATTGCCATTTTTTTTAATACTAGTTCATCTGGCGTTACTGCCAGGACAGGCACCTTAGGTCTATATTTGCTTACCATTTTGGATGTGTAGCCGGTTTGAGTGGAGGTGATAATCGCTGATGCTCCCAACTCCTCTGCTATGGTACAGGTCCCATGACTGATAGAGTCGGTTACTGTCCAGTTCAGAGAAGAATAATCAGTCTTACCTCTGCCAAAATTAAGAGATGTCTCAGTTTTCTCAGCTATCCTTGCCATCATTTGTACTGCCTTCAACGGGTAATTACCGGAAGCAGTCTCTCCAGAAAGCATAATTCCATCACTGCCATCCAATATAGCATTAGCAACATCACTGGCTTCTGCTCTGGTTGGTTTCGGATTGCTGATCATTGACTCCAGCATCTGAGTAGCTGTTATTACCGGTTTTCCGGCCTTGTTACATTTGTCAATAATCATCTTTTGCACCAAAGGCACGTCTTCAACAGGTATAACTACTCCCAAATCGCCCCTGGCCACCATAATCCCATCAGCAACCTTGATAATCTCATCAAGATTATCCAAACCTTCACGGCTTTCAATTTTTGCTATTATATCTGCCCTTGATCCTGAATTCTCGAGCAAACGTCTGATTGCCAGCACATCGGAAGCATTGCGGACAAATGAGGCAGCAATAAAATCAATTCCCTGTTTAATTCCAAAGACAATATCTTTTTCATCCTGGGGGGTTATTGAAGGAAAATAAATCCGAACATTGGGTAAAACAACATTTTTTTGTGAGGATATCTTTCCTCCGTGAACTATTTCACAATTTACTCCATTTTCTACAATTCCCAATACTTTAAGCTCAATCAAGCCATCTGATATATATATTAGGTCTGAGGCCTTAACATGCTCAGATAATTCTTGGTAGGTTATTGGCAGTGTCTCTTTATCACCAATAATATTTCTGCCTGTCAACACAACCCTCTCACCTTTTGTTAGCTCAACAGCACCCCCTTTTAGGTAGCCCAATCTGATTTCAGGTCCCTTTGTGTCCAGCATTATGGCTAAATTCAATCCTGAAATTTTTTGTGCTTCCTTAATAAGTGCAAATCTGTTGGCATGCTCTTCCCATGTGCCATGAGAGAAATTAAGCCTGGTCACATTCATTCCGGCCCTAATCATGTCAACCAAAACTGAAACACTATCCGAGGCAGGTCCAACAGTACAAATTATTTTTGTCCGAGGCAGGTTAAAGACCTCCTTCAGAATTATTAACATACCCTAGAAAAAACAAACCAGAGCAAAGGCACCTCTGGATTTAATCATCATTCCTTATAGATCCGTGTCTGGTCATTACCTCTGCCTTACCCCTCAGCTTGATTGCAGAAGTGTGCTCAGTAAACTGGGCAACCATTATTTCTCCCTTGTCCAGCTTTTCGGTATGGTGGAATTTTGTATCTCTTCCTCTGGTAAGTCCAATAATGGTAACTCCATTTTCCAAGGCTTTAATCACTATGTATTCACCAGTATAACTAGGCTGATCAGTCACAATTAACACCTCTCTATGAGTTTTACTTATGTTATTCAAGATAATAGCACAGCCCAAGGGAAATTGGCAAGTTGCCCTTGCCTTGTGGTTAAATAAGATATAATATTTTGGTTATGACAACAAAGGGAGGAAAAATAATGGAAATAGTAAGTATTAATAATCATGAATATGATTTAAACGCAATCCTCAATTTTATGGACGATGATTTATGCCAAATGGTAAAAAACGACTTTCCAGATTCCTCAAATCAAGAATTTGTGGATGAGTTTTGCAAGCTTTACTATATTAGATATTCAGAGGTTTTCTCAATAAAAAACGTTTTAAAGAGATCCCTGTTAAAAAAATTTAAGTAGATTTGATTCTGATATTCTTTTTCCCTAACAAGCCTCTCATCTCGGCAATTAAAGAATCGGAAAGATCAACCCAATTATCCTCAGAAATCATGGTTAATTTTTTTTGTTTTTCAAAATATAAGTAGACCTTGGATCTGCCCGGGTAGGTTTTGAGCAGTAGCTTGATTTTATCTATTACCAGTGGTGATACCTCATCCACCCTTAAATAAAGCTCCCCCCCGTTTTTTTTGATAATGGTTTGAACCTCATCAACAAATATCTTAGCACTCTCCCCTGAATTTGATGCCTTCCCTCTAATCAGTACAACGGCATCGCTGATTAGATATTCCTGATACTGCTTATATGCTCTGGGGAAAAATACCACCTCAATATTTCCGGTAAGATCCTCCATGGTTATAAATGCCATCTGGGCACCCTTTTTTGTAGTTATTCTCTTGATAAAGGTAATCATCCCACCACAGACAACTTGGCTTTCCTGCTCCAGTTCCTTTATTTCTGCAACAGTTATAGCGCCCATCTCAATCAAAGTGCAACGGTAGTCCATTAAAGGATGCCCGGTAAGATAAAAGCCTATGGCTTCCTTTTCCATTACCAGAAGATCACTGTCTGGATACTCTGAAATATCTGGCATATTAATACTTACATCCTGCCTTACCTCATCACCCCAGATTTCCAATAGGGAAATTTGACCATTGGCTTGTTCCTTTTGAGTCTGCTGTGCTAAATTTAAACCGGAATCAAGGGCAACCATCAGCTGAGCCCGGTTGTTACCTAAAGAAATTAATGCTCCTGACTTGATTAAATTTTCCATAACCCTTCTATTTATTACTCTTGTATCAAGTCTACCGCAAAAATCAGCAAAATTTTTGAAATCATTTTCCTTTTCTCTTGCCCTTATAATTGTTTCCACAGCAGCCAAACCCATATTTTTTATAGCTGCCAAACCAAATCTTATGCTGCCCCCAACTACAGAAAAATTCTCCATACTTTTATTTACATCCGGTGGTAAAACCTCAATACACATACGGCGACACTCTTCTATGTACAATGCCACCTTATCTGTATTATCCCTAATGGAGGTCAGCAATGCTGTCATAAACTCCACCGGATAATTAGCTTTAAGAAACGCAGTTTGATAAGCAACTGCTGCATAAGCCGCAGAATGGCTTTTATTAAAGCCATAACCGGCGAAATACTCCATAAGATCAAAAATCTGCTCTCCGACCTGGGTGCTTATCCCATTTGCCATCGCTCCATCTACAAAGCGACTACGAAGATTTGCTATTATTTCTGGCTTTTTCTTGCCCATGGCCCTACGTAAAGTATCAGCTTGGCCTAAAGAAAACCCGGCAAGGTCGGAGGCAATTCTCATAACCTGCTCTTGGTAAAGAATAACTCCGTAGGTGTCCTTAAGAATTGGTTCCAGCTTGGGATCAAGGTAGGTTACCACTTTTTTGCCATGTTTATTATCGATGAAGTCATTAACCATACCACTTCCCAATGGTCCGGGACGATATAATGCAACAAGGGCAATAATATCCTCAAACAACCCTGGTTTGAGATCCTTGAGAATAGCCTTCATCCCACTGCTCTCCAGCTGAAAAACTCCTGTTCCCTCTCCGCGACTCAGTAATTCATAGGTTTTTTCGTCATCCAAAGGGATCTTATCAATGTCAAGCTCTATGGCACGGCTTTCTTTTATCATATTCACAGCATCAGCTATCACAGTAAGAGTCCTAAGACCCAATAAATCCATTTTCAAAAGACCCAGTTCCTCGACCTGATCCTTGGCAAACTGGGTGGTTAAGGGGCCATCCGTGGTCTTATACAAAGGAAGATAATGGGTAAGTGGCTCCTTGGTTATAACAACTCCGGCTGCATGGGTAGAGGCATGTCTTGGCATTCCTTCCAGCAAGGCTGCCATATCAATAAGCTTCCGAATCTGCTGATTTTGCTCGTACAGATCACTTAACTCCTGGGTTTCCTTAAGTGCTTTTTTTATGGTTATTTGCAGCTCCATCGGAACCAGCTTGGCTACCCGATCAACCTCACTATAGGGAATATTCAGCACTCTGCCCACGTCCCGGATGGCGGCCTTTGCAGCCATAGTACCGAAGGTTGCTATCTGTGCCACCCTGTCCTCTCCATACTTTTCTGTTACATAGTTGATTACCTCTCCACGCCGTTCATAACAAAAATCTATGTCAATATCAGGCATGGATACTCTTTCAGGGTTTAAAAATCTTTCAAAAAGGAGATCATATTTAAGAGGGTCTATATTGGTTATTCCCAGGCTGTAAGCTACTATGCTTCCGGCTGCGGAACCCCGTCCGGGACCTACCGGAATTCCATTCTCTCTGGCAAAATGAATCATATCCCAAACAATGAGAAAATATCCCGAATAATCCATTTCTTCAATTACCCCAAGCTCAAATTCAAGCCTGTCGGTAATTTCCCCGGTGATTTCCTCATATCGTCTATTAATGCCTTCCAAACACAATTTTTTAAGATAGCTGTTTACAGTTTCCCCCTGGGGAACATCATACAAGGGGAGATGCATCTGACCAAAAGCCAGGCTCACATTGCATCTGTCAGCTATTTCCTGAGTGACATCCAAAGCCTCTTGATATTCACCAAAAATCAGTTCCATTTCCTCCCTGCTTTTAAGATATAGCTCTTGGGAGGAAAATTTCATCCTATTAGGGTCATCTACCGTTTTACCGGTTTGGATGCACAAAAGTACGTCCTGCATCTCGAAATGCGCTTTATCTACATAATGCACATCATTGGTCGCTACCAAAGGAATCCCTGTTTCCCTGCTGATAGATATTAATTCGGCATTGGATGTCGTCTGCTCGGCAAAACCATGGTCCTGCAGCTCTAAATAATAATTTCCCTTGCCAAAGATATCCTGATATTCCAAGGCAGCTTTTACCGCTCTATCCCTTTGACCTGCAAGTATTTTCCTTACAACCTCTCCGCCGATACAACCGGAAAGGGCTATAAGTCCCTTGCTGTACTTATTCAGAAGTTCCTTGTCAATTCTGGGCTTATAATAAAATCCCTCAGTATAGGCAATTGAAACAAGCTGCAACAAATTTCTATAGCCCTCATCATTTTCTGCCAGCAAAACTAAATGATAAAGAACATCATCAATTTTATGCACCCTGTCATTTCTGGTTCGCGGTGCCACATATACCTCGCATCCCAAAATGGGCTTGATTCCGGCCTTTTTACAGGCCTTATAAAAATCTACAATACCAAACATTGAACCATGATCTGTTATCGCTAAAGACTTCATGCCTAATTCAGCGGCTCTTTCTACCACCTGTTTAATTCTGGATGCTCCATCCAAAAGACTATACTCTGTGTGCACATGCAAATGAACAAAAGACAATGTCCCTTACCTCTTTCAAAAAGCCTTATTATTATTTAATCTTATTGAGAACATGATGGTTAAATATCTTCTCCAAATGCCAAATAGTATTGCACTGATACATTCTTACAATACTGCTGAATTGTCTTATCTGGGGTTTTCCGCTCCAATCCTTTTCGGGCAGTGGATTCAGCCAAACTATATTTGAGGACTTTAACTTTAATTCCCGAAGTAATTTTGCTGCTGCCTCTGAATCGACTGTCCTGCCATCGCTTACTATAAATAAAATTGTATCGGGAGTTAATTTTTTACTGTATAAATCCTTAAAGGTCTTAAGAGAGGTATAAAAATCAGTAGACTTGCCCCACTGATTGCTTTGATTGATTATCTCAGTCATACTGCGGGAGAAAACCCGATTTTGATAAAAGAAATCGGTAATCCTTTCTATATTTTCAGAAAAGATAAAGCTTTCTATTCCCCCAAGAGAATTATTCAATCCATAAATAAACTGCAGAACAAACCGTGCATAAGGTGCCATTGAGCCGGAAACATCGCATATC
The DNA here is from genome assembly GCA_013336365.1 of Peptococcaceae bacterium. Classification (GTDB taxonomy): domain Bacteria; phylum Bacillota; class Desulfotomaculia; order Desulfotomaculales; family Desulfocucumaceae; genus JAAXTT01. The sequence continues at coordinate 3,629 of JAAXTT010000041.1, read as the reverse complement.
AAAAGGAAGCGTGGTCTTTGCCGTCTTTTTGAACGATAGCAAAGCTCAATGGGTATGCCTCCATACTTCACATTTCGTCTTACAGTTTTTCTGATATCTACGGTCAAAGCTCTGTGACTGTATGTATATCTTCTGCTGATGCTCCTGGATAGTTGAGCAGATAAGTGATTGATCAGAGAAATCATTTTGGGAATATCACTGTCGTTCAGTGCTGCCAAATCCTTATGAAGTATTTGATCTCCCGGGTTGTGATAAAACTGGGCTGCCACTTCCTGGATAACCTCATCCAGTTCCGGGTCCCCGGTAAAGCTCGCCTCAATTTCCGGACCAAGCTCTACTTGGCCAACATTATTTTGCATCATATAATGGCGCCAGTAATTTAAGGATGACTGCAAAACCCTGTTTATTAGCTCTCCCGGATTATTTATAGGGTTAGCGGTCATTTGTTCCAAAATATCCTTAATTCGTTCCTTTGCCTTATCAGGCAAAGCAGAATAGGTCTCCAAATGCCGGTCGGAAAGGGACATCTGTTCAAATAGATTGTTACCCTCTACAACCTCTTTCAATTCCTGTTCAGCCGAGTCAAGCTGCCTATTTCTTTCCGCCTCTTCCTCCATCATTTTTTTCCTTCTGCTTGCTTTTACCTCTGGAGTTACAAAGAAAAGATTAAAGGCATGGTCAAAAAGACCTGCGTCCTTGCGATTCTTAACCAGACAGGATTTGAGAACCCCTTTGACCTGTTTTTTATCCAATAAATCAACCAAGCCCAGTGCATTCATCCCGTCAACTGTTTCAGAAAGGCTGACTCTTACCCCTAAATGCCTTAATATTTGAACAAATCTGGAGATATTGTACTCAATTGTATCTAAGCCAATCACTCCGACACAATCAACCACATCAGCTATTTCTTCCTGATTCATAGAATCCCCCAAGACCAGCATTTACTGTTATCCTGTCCTACTCTGTATCTGCATTGTCAAGAATTTTTTCTATAGCCGCCAAATCAGTTATCTGGAGAGTATCATCCCTATTTTTCAGTAGCAAATTGACTGTTTTGGAAAAATTGCTGCTATCTATACTGCTGGCATTAAGGGCTACCAGCGCTCTGGCCCAATCAATAGACTCAGCTATTGAAGGGTGCTTGCGCAAATCATAGTTTGTCCTTATATAATTAACAACTGCGGCAATCTGTCTGTTTAAATTCTCCCCAGCTTCAGGAACCTTCATTTGCAGTATTTTTACTTCCTTTTCTATGCTTGGGTAATCAATATATAAATATACACAGCGCCTTCTTAATCCATCAGACAGTTCCCGGTCTCCATTACTGGTTAATATTACAATGGGAATGTGTTTGGCAGCCAAGGTTCCCAGCTCAGGCACAGATATCTGAAAATCAGACAACAGCTCGAAGAGGAATGCCTCAAAGGGTTCATCAACCTTGTCCACCTCATCGATAAGCAAAACAACCCTATGATCACTTCTTATGGCCTGCAGAAGAGGTCTCTCCAAAAGATATTCTTCTGCAAAAAGATCCTTTTCAATTTCACTTTGAGAACAATGATCCTTCAAAATTTGAATTTTCAACAGCTGTTTCTGATAATTCCATTCGTAAAGAGCCTTGTTTTCATCCAAACCCTCATAACACTGAAGTCTTATAACCTCTGTATTGAAAACTCTGCCCAGCACTTTGGCAATTTCCGTTTTACCGACTCCTGGAGCACCCTCCACCAGCAAAGGTTTTTTTAGGGCAAGGGCAAGGAATACAGTTACCGCCAGTTCCTCTTCACTTATATAGCCTTCTTTTTCCATAAGGTCTTTAAGCTCATCAAGGTTGAAATCCATATTATTTACAACTCCCTGCTATAGTAATCAAGCCCCGTTATATATCAAGCCGGATTCACAAAAATCAGCTCATACCAGAAAAATCTCCCTGTCTCAAAGCCTCATACAATACCACTGCTACTGAATTTGAAAGATTCATCGACCTGCAGTCAGAAACCATTGGAATTCTAAAGATAGAATCCTCCCTGCCTTGAGTTATATAGTCAGGAAGTCCAGCGGTTTCTTTGCCAAAGACGAGAAAATCATTCTTTGTATAATTTGCCTTAGTATAAATTTCCTTACCCTTGGTTGAGAAAAATAAAAATCCTGCCTTTGGATATCGGCTTTGGAAAGTAAAAAAGTCCGGGTAAACAAAGATATCCAGCTGATCCCAATAATCCAGACCTGCCCTTTTCAGATGCTTGTCATCAATCGAAAATCCAAGGGGTTCTATCAGATGCAGCTCTGCACCTGTTACTGCACAGGTTCTGACAATATTTCCTGTATTTGCCGGTATTTCTGGTTCAAAAAGAACTATGCGCAAAAAAAACACCACCAATACTGTCCAATTCGATAGAACTTAAGCAACCATTATATTCCAAAACGAGGACAAAGATGAGATAATCTGCACTCTTCACATTGCGGCCTTCTGGCTTTACATATTTGTCGACCATGCAGAATCAGACAATGATGAATTGCTCCGGTTAATTTTAATGGAATTATTCTCATCAAGTCTTCCTCAACTGCCCTAGGCGTGGTCCCTTTAGAAAAACCAGCTCTGCGGGAAACTCTAAAAACATGAGTATCAACCGGCATGACCTGTTTATTAAAGGCAACATTAAGTACTACATTAGCAGTTTTCCTGCCAACACCGGGCAAGGATTCCAGCTCGGCTCTGCTTTGGGGAACCTGAGAATTATATTTTTCCATCAAAATACGGCTGGCTGCCACAATGTTTTTACTTTTACTCCGGAAAAGGCCACAGGTCTTAATTTCTTCAGCCAGTGCTTCCCAATCCAAAGACGCCATGTCTTGAGGGTTTTTGTACCTTTTAAACAGGTTTTCAGTTACTATATTTACCCGCTTATCTGTACACTGAGCTGACAAAATAACTGCCACCAACAGCTGAAAGTTATTACTGTATACCAGTTCAGTTACTGGATTTGGATACGTTTCCAGCAATAGCTTTATAATTCTTTTTATTCGTGTTTTTTCTGCCCTATCTGACATGTTTTTTCCTTAAATTCAAATATACTCCTATTTCTTTGTCACCTTATAAATATATCACTTGAAAACTGACAAAAGAAGAAGGAATTAAATAAACTGTAAAATTAATAATTCTATAACTCTTTCGCCTGCTTAAGCTCCCTCAGCAAAATATCATTATCTTCTCTGGTTCTGATTGCCAACCGGATATAGCCCTGTTCCAGTCCGATAAAATTAGCACAATCTCTGATTAATATTCCCTTTTTTGCCAGCTTTTCTGCCAGGTCCCAAGATGCAATACCTGTTTCCCTTATGTCCACCAGCAAAAAATTGGCCTCGGAATGATATGGTTTAAATCCATTAATCTTCCCTAATTCAGAAAAAAGATATCCCTTCTCTTTCTCCGTCTCAATGATGGTTGCCTTTATGTGGACCTTATCTTTTATAGCTTCCTCACCTGCTGATATGGCCAAAGTATTGATACCCCAGGGATCCCTTCTATTTCTCATTCGATTGATAATATCCCGAGAGGCTACCACAGCCCCCAGTCTTAACCCCGGAAAACCAAAAAATTTGGTCATAGAATAGAGAACCAGCAAATT
>JAAXTT010000040.1 GCA_013336365.1 Peptococcaceae bacterium | reverse complement strand
CTCCGATAAAGAAATCACACATGTTTTGGTGGCATCGGATGAAACAGGCAGTGGCGTACCTTCGGCATTAAAAGGATGCCATTTTGAAAACACGACGGCTCTAAATTTCCCATAAGAAAAGGAATTATTAGCAGTAGTAAGCCTAGAATAAGGCCCTTGATTGAATTCAAAATTCCGAACCAGCTATTATTAAAATAGGCAAGATATAAAGCCAATAGCAGGGCAGGGAGCAACACAAAATTATAAATTTGCCTATTTTTCAGATCAGTTGAGGTACATATAATAATTAAAACAAAAAGCAACCACAGATTAAATTCTGTTGTCAGCAAATAAATTCTCCTTTTATTGATCTGCCCTACTTAGTTTAAGTAGGGCAGATCAATATTGATAAAGTTATTTAAAATATTATGGTGCCGGAGGTGCCAGCTGGGTATTAACTGTATCAATTTTGGAGGTAATACCTTCTCCAAGGGTTTGGAATGCAACGATACAAACTACTGCAACCAAAGCCAGAATTAAACCATACTCAGCCATGCCTTGACCACTTTCATCATTCCAAAGTTTCTTTAGGATATTCATATTTCTACCTCCCAACATAGTATTAATTATATTTTATGCAGAGACGTGTATTCTGACATCTAACTATAGTCTTATTATTTACTGTTTAATTAGACTCATTTAAATAGGGACTATTTTCCTATTTAAAACAAGAAAAGCACTCTAAGGATCATATTAAAAACCCCCGAGTGCTTATTTTTATAATATTAAATGCATTTATTTTCCTAGCTTATTTGTGATCAACCAAGTTGTTTTTTATTGCATACAGAGCAGCCTGAGTACGATCTTCAACATTGAGCTTTTGAAAAATTTTATACAAATGATTTTTAACAGTTTTCTCACTGATAAATAAGGATTCTCCTATTTTTTTGTTACATTCTCCTCTTGCGATAAGCTGAAGTACTTCAAGCTCTCGGGAGGTCAATTCATTAACTGTCGGATTTCTTTGAGAAAGACGATTGATTTCTTCAAAAACACTGGAAATAAGACTGGTTGGCATATAGGATTGACCTCTGAATACTCCTCTAATAGTGTCCACAAGTTGACCGGAGCTCACATCCTTAAGCAGATAGGCACTTGCTCCTGCCTTAATAAATTCCAGTAAATACTCTGACTGCTCATGGATAGTAAGGGCAATTACTCCTATTTTAGGCTTTATACTCTTAATTTTTCTACAGGCGTCAATACCGTCAAGCTTTGGCATATTAACATCCAACAGTGCGATATCAACATGTTTTTTTGATATGAGGCTTATGGCCTGTTCACCATCCTCAGCTTGTCCGACAATTTCAATATCATTTTCCAGAGAGATAATTTTGCTTATGCCTTCTCTAACCAGCATATGATCATCGGCTACTAATACTTTTATTGAAGTAATGCAAATACCTCCTTCCAGAACAAATGATTTTCATTCTTGATGCTTCAGGGAAATATTTATTAAAGTACCTGTTTCAGGACTGGTGATAAAATTTATGTTACCACCTAAAATCTGGATTCTCTCTTTCATCCCCAATAAGCCAAAATCTTCTTTTTCTCTGTTATTAATTGTTTTGTCAAAATCAAAGCCAACTCCGTCATCCTTGATGACAACAGTAGTTTTGCTGTGTGTTAATTCAACCTTTATCATGGCATGCTTAGCATTTGCATGTTTTTTTATGTTATTCAAGGATTCCTGAATCACTCTGAAAAGAGAAACCTCTATTGCAGAGGGTAATCTTTTGGATTCTCCAATCACCAATAGCTCAATATTGGTATCACAATCCGCCTGAAACTCCTCTACATAGCGTTTTATAGCAGGTATCAAGCCAAGGTCATCCAGTACCATAGGTCTTAAATCAAAGATTATTTTTCTAACCTCTTGGAGGCACTTTCTCGCCATATCCTGCATTTCATGCAGCTCTCCACGAACTCGATTTTGATCAATATCCATAAGCCTCAAGCAAAATTCTGCCCGCATTACAATATTTGCCATTATTTGAGCCGGACCATCGTGAATATCCCGGGAAAGTCGTTTTCTTTCCTCCTCTTGGGCCTTAAGTATGCTTATACCAAGCTGTTGACTTTGTTTCATTTCGCCAATAGTCCGGGACATATCCATTATATTGCCAGCTAAATAGTTGGTGATTACAGAAAATTGAGAGGCCAAAAGGTTTGCTTTTTCAATTAGACTGTTCATTTTACGGAGACTTCGCTCCAAACTGTCTCTTTTGAAGCGAGCTAGATTTTCCTGTCCCCTTAACTGGGCCAAAAGTATTTGTTTTTCCTGTGCCAAGTCATAGGATTTCTTTATGTCATCCTCAGTATAGGTTTTGAAATCCTTGCTGACAGTAACGAGTCTGAGCCTAGCCTTTTTTTCCTCCAAAGTAAGCTGGTCAACCTGAACAAGCAGCCTTTCAACCTCGCTTCGGGTTTCTTCAAGCTCATTCTTTAATCTCTGATATTCCCATCTGCTATCCTCAGAAATATCAAAGACTTGTTTTTTTCCGTTTTCTATAGCACTCAGGGTTTGATTTATTACATTGTCCAGGGTTGTAAAATTTGCAATTAGTTTTCTAAAAATATATCTGGTTATGCTGCGGACATCCTCATCACTGATATTTAGAAACGAGGTGCCAAGCTTAAAGCTGGGATATTCCTCCAAGGCCCGGATAACCTTTGATTTGATGGTTATTTGAACAGGAGTTTCCTTGTCAATTTCCAGTTGAAATTTAATCAATAAAATATCATTTATTGAATAATTAATTGGGGATATTATCTGTACCCCCCCATTGCTTAAATCAAAAGCAGTAGCATCCTTGAACACAGGTTTATTATAGGAGCTGTTGCCAATAAGGGCAATTTGTACCTTAAGCATAACCTCAATACGGAAGGATTTCCGTCGTTCTATTTTCTCAAATTCAGTAGGAATAGTCAGATTTACTAAAATCATGTTATCGTAGCTAAAGGAAATAACCTTTGAGTAGAAACCGATAACAGATTTCCCTGTATCTGCCTTAATAAATATTTCCTGCTGGGGGGAGAGAGTCATCTGCATTTGATCAAGGAGGGGCATAGTAATAGAAAGGACCTGGGAATCCAGAAAATCTATAGTTGAAACATACTCAATAGAATCATTATCCTTTGTGGAAACCAGTATTTTTTGATTTTTAGAAAAACTATTTTCCAGCAGTGTGTATCCCATGGTTCCTCACTTATTAATGTACTTGAAATTACTTGGTAGTATTTCTCTTATTATCCTCTTATCCCTTCTTGCAATTTAAATGCAAGTAATCTTTTATGAATTAGTATAAAATAAAATCAGATAATAAATTGATTCTATTGGCATTTATTTTATTGGAGGCGCGTCTATGAATAATTCAAAGGAATTGGATAAATCTGAAAAAGTAGTACTTGTGGGAATAGAGCTGACTGGGGATAATCCAGAAGCTGTAATAGAATCTATGAAGGAATTGGCCAGACTTGCCCAAACTGCAGGCGGAACCATTGTAGGCCAACTGATGCAGAAAAAAGAAAAACCAAGCCCTGCTACGTTCTTAGGTAAAGGTAAGGCCCAGGAGGCTGCTCAGCTGTGTCTTGAAACTGAAGCAGATGTTTTAATATGTGATCGGGAACTGTCCTCTACCCAAACAAGAAATCTTGAGGAGATAACTAAAACAAGAGTTATAGATCGTTCCAGGCTGATTCTTGACATTTTTGCCCTAGGTGCAAAAACTCGGGAAGGCAAGCTTCAGGTTGAGCTTGCCCAGATAAATTATCTCCTTCCCAGATTAACCGGGCAGGGGTTGCTGATGTCAAGATTAGGAGGTGGAATAGGAACCAGAGGACCGGGAGAAACTAAGCTGGAAATGGATCGCAGAAGGATAAGAAAAAGAATTGTAGATCTAAAAAAAACACTTGAGGAAATAAAATGCCATCGTAGAATAATTAGGGAGGGGAGAACAGATTATCTACCCCAGGTGTCTATCGTGGGATATACAAACTCGGGAAAATCAACCCTTCTTAATATGCTGACCGGTTCGGAGGTTCTTGCCGAGGATAAGCTTTTTGCTACACTGGATACAACTACACGAAGCTTGCTATTGCCAAATAATGAGAAGATTCTTATCACTGACACAGTCGGCTTTATCAATAATCTTCCTCACCATTTGGTTGCTGCTTTTAGAGCCACTTTAGAGGAGCTTCAAGAAGCAGATTTGCTCCTCCATATAATTGACAGCTCACACCCCAATGCAACTAATCAGGAAAAAACAGTTATCAAGGTTCTTGAATCCTTGGGAGCAGGAGATAAGCCTATAATTACTGTATATAACAAATCTGACCTACTTGAGGGAGAATATCCACAATTGTCAGGTAGCAGAGATAAGGGGGTTTTTATTTCAGCAGTTACCGGTTATGGCATTGATGGTCTATTGCAGAAAATTGCTTCAACAATTGAACGAAGAAGAATAAGAAAAACATTTTTTCTTTCCTTTGCCAATAGCAATCTGCTGAAGCTTCTCTACGACAAGGGCAAGGTGATAAAGGAAGAGCATTTATATCAAGGATTAAGTATTGAAGTAGAGATGGAAGAAATTTGGGCAAACAAAGTTGAAGCTCTGTTAAAAGCTGAAAAAACAGCCCAAATAGCTGACAAATGATAATGTAGCTTTTATTTCTATTGGGCTGTTTTATTTGAACATAAAATGCAGGTATTTTCATTAGTTAAAACAGTATTGCATTTTTCACAATAAGTAAGATTTTTATGGGCACAGTCTTGGCAATAAAAACAGTCATTAGGTTCCACTTTACCGGAAAAATAGTCTGCGTCATCATAATTCATCCATTGTCCACAGGAATCACAGTGGACTTCTTCCATGTCACTGATAAGATATTCAACAGCATCCGAACCCTCATTATTAGCGATACCTATTTTTAAGATTACGGTATCGCTAATAGTAAGATTATTTATTAGATATTTATGCAACCTTTGGCTGTTTTCTTCAGGCAAATATTCTCTTAGTATCTGGAGAACTTTTTCATCGGTAATTTTTGCAGAAGAGGCAAAGAAGTTCTCAAAATCTTCCACAGTCATTTTTTCAAAAGGTAATTCCCAGCAATCATACATATATCCGGAAATGGCCACAACATCTCTGAATTTTATTCCATCGAAAAGAACCTCTAGGGCATCCATCATTTTTTCCTTTAGATCAAGGATATCATTCTTCATTCGTTCCCGTCTTAATATGCTTAAAACATCATCCGCTTGATGCAATAAATTATATGAGTGCTCCTTAAGTCTATTCAGTATTCTGTCATTACGACTCTTCACCTTATTTTTGTAGAAGGACATATGTTCAATATTTGACCATAAATTTTCGACTTCACTGCGAACTTGGATTTCAAAGTTAAATTTATTTCCCTCCCAGATATATGTTCCATCATAATGATGGTTCATTTTGCCATTTTCATGAGTTGTGGGCAAATATTCCAAATATGCTATTGGAGTTAAACGGATAAGCTCCTTCTTTTCTCTTTCCAAAAGGGCAATTACATTTTCCACATCCTCTTCCAGCTCTACTATAATCAAAAATCCAATAATGTCTGGTATGTCACCCAGGGATGTAGCATTTTTGTATTGCTCCTTTCGTTCTATTTTTTCTTCAATGCTTTCCCAGGACTTAATTCTGATTTCGAAACGATACAGAGGGTATTTTCTGACTTGAAGTCGATAAGGTGTCTGATTCTTGCTGAAAAACTTTTTAAAATCAGTCATTAATTCTTCGGAAGCCTGACCGATTTTAGATATGTTTTTATAGTAGGTTTTTTTCATATTTTTGATAATTTCCAAATGATAAGCCTCCAGCAATAGAATTAAAATACCATCAATCACAACTGAATATTATTATATATTATTATAAAAGATTTTTATGAATTTTCCTCGATAATTTTCTCCCAGGAAATATACAAATCTGTAAGGATATGTTTCTGATTTTCAAGGGCATTGTTTTTAGTGAGAAGCAGCTCCAAATTCTGATAGATTTCAGGAAGGAAAATTTCCTCCTCTAAAACGGAGATCTCTTTTTCAGTAGCTTCAATTGCAGCTTCTATTTCTACCAGTTTTCTACCCATCTTTTCCTTTAATCGTTGATTATCCTTTTCCTGCTGGTAATTCTGTCGTGCCAGCTCCTTGGCAGGTGAGATGTCCTTTGGGTTAGCCGGATTTAAAATGGATTTTTTAGTATCCAGGTAATTTTGATAATTTCCCGAAAAATCAAATATGCCCTGGGAAGATAATTCAAATATTTTTGAAGACAACTTATTTAGAAAGTACCGATCATGGGATATAAACAATATAGTGCCGTCGTAGTCCAGAAGGGCATCCTCAAGAACCTCTCTGCTGTACACATCAAGGTGGTTGGTGGGTTCATCCAGAACAAGAAAATTTGATAGGCTGAGAATTATTTGTGAAAGTGCCAGCTTTGCACGTTCACCACCACTTAACTGATCAAGAGTTTTTTCCACATCATCGCCGGAGAACAAAAAGCTACCAAGAATATCGCGAATTGTTTTTTCATTCAAATGAGGATATTTACTCCATAGTTGATCTAAAACAGTAATACTCCCTTTTAGTTCTGTTTGTTCCTGGTCATAGTAGCCTATAGTGACATTTGTACCCAGGGTCATGTGACCGTTCAGTGGCTGAATCAACCCAATCAAGGTTTTTAAAAAAGTTGTTTTACCTGTGCCGTTGGCGCCTACTAAGGCAACACGGTCTCCTTTGTGAATTTCGATATTTATTTTTTCTGACAAAATTAATTGCGGATAACCTATTGCAAGATCAGAGGTCTTAAATACCTCGTGACCACTTGATCGCTCAATGTTAAAGGAAAAATTGACAGATTTAAAATCACTGGGTTTTTTTAGTATTTCGATCTTTTCCAAAGCTTTTTTCCGACTCTGAGCTCTTCCTGTAGTGGAGGCTCGGGCTATATTACGCTGAATAAAATCCTCAGAACGCTGAATTTCACTTTGCTGCCTTTTATAATTTTTAAGCTGAAGCTTATTATTTTCTAATTTCTGTTGAATGAAGCTGCTATAGTTTCCGTTGTATTTTATAAGCTGACTCTCGTCTATTTCATAAATATTTTGGACCAGGGTATCTAAAAAATATCTGTCATGGGATACTGTAAGAACTGCACCGGGATAGCCTGCAAGATATTTTTCAAGCCAGGTTAGGGTTTCTAAATCCAGATGATTTGTAGGCTCATCCAAAAGCAACACATCATTGTTAGCTGCCAAAAGCTTGCCAAGAGCCAGACGTGTTTTTTGTCCACCACTAAGGGTATTTATTTTTTGTTGAAAATATTCTTCACTGAAACCCAGACCATAGAGGATTGCCCTGGTATTGGCGTGGAATTCATAGCCCCCATTACTGCGGAATTCCTCCAGTAAGTCAGCATATTCTTGGGATATTTGCTGAAACGCAGCTTTATTTTCTGCTATCTCGGGCGAACCCATTTTTTTTTCCAGATCACCCAGATAATATTCCTGGTCAATCAGCTTTTTGTTTACAGTATACATTTCGTCCAGCACTGTAGTTTCTGAATCAAGTTGATTTTTTTGGGACAGATAGCCTAGGGACATCCCTGCCGGCTTATAAATTTCTCCGCTGTCAGAGGGTATCTGCCCGGCAAGTATCCTTAGCAGAGTTGTTTTCCCGGCACCATTGTATCCGACTAAACCGGCCTTTTCTCCTGTCTGAAGAGAAAGGCTGGTATTATCCAGAATTTTTTCACCACCAAAAAACTTAGATATTTTTGAGGCTTGTAATACAATCAATCAGCTCAGCTCCAAATATAATTTTATAATATATCAGACGAAATATTTAAACTAACAAAGCGTCCATTGGTATTATATAATAATAACGAGTGTTTTAATCAGCTTTTTATATTTGGAGGTTTTGATAAAGAAGTGAATGATATCTGGATTTTGCCATCTGGCAAATGGATTGTCTATTCTGATGAGGAAGATGTGATTAAAGATTTCAAGTCCTTAAAGGAACTGGAGATAATAACTTCTTATCATGGGGTATTTAAAAAACACAGAGCATTCCAGTTCAGCTTTGGCAACAACAATGAGCTTCTAAGGTATATTTGCTATAAGGCCAGATTTAATTATCAGGACGCCTTAAAGATGAAAAGCAGTCCCGGAATAAGCTATAATAGCAAATTTGAAATTGAAACTCAACAGCCAAGCTTGCTGGTTGAAGTTGAGCCTATCAGAAGAAAAAAGAGATAGAAGCTTTTATCTAAAGATTGAGGTGGTTATGATTTGAGTTCAAAAAAAATCAAGGCAATAGATGTTAATTGTGATACCGGGGAATCTTATGGCTATGAAAAAGATGACGACGAAGGCCTATTCTCAATTATAACCTCAGCAAATGTTGCTTGTGGCTTTCATGCCGGAGATCCGTTGCGAATGGATAAGACTGTCCGGCTTTGCAAGGATAATGGGGTTCAGATTGGTGCTCATCCGGGCTATCCGGACCCTATGGGTTTTGGGCGCAGGGATATGGAGATAACTCCGGAGGAAATTGGATTATACCTCCTTTATCAATGGGGTGCATTAGAGCAGATTGCTCGAGCCTCAGGAATGGTAGTAAAGCATATAAAACTTCATGGTGCATTATATAATAAGGCTGCTAGAGATGAACTATTGTCAAGGGAGATATTCAGATTATTAGAAAGAATAGATATAGATGTGGTTTTGGTTTGTCCTTTTGGCTCGACAATGTATGATTTGGCCATGGAATACGAAATCAGGGTAGCCGGAGAGGTCTATGCAGACAGAGCATATTTAAGGGATGGCAGCTTGGCTCCCAGAGGAACAACAGGAGCTGTGATAGCTGATCCGGATAAAATAGCGGAAAGAACATTGGAAATTATCCGGGGGGAAATAAAAACCCTAGAGGGTTTTATTTACAAGGTGAAAGCCGATACAATTTGTATCCACAGCGATACAAAAGGTGCTTTTGGACTAGCTGAAAAAATAACAAAAACCATATTAGAGCAAGGGATTTCTTTATTACCTCTGGATAAAATCATATAAGGATGTAATATTTTGAAAAATTTTTCAATCAAGCCTGCAGGAGATTCTGCTTTGCTTATAAGCTGGAATCTGCCGGTAGATTATAATCTGAATATTTATATAAGGCAGATAAATAAACTTATACTTGCAAGCCCTTTGCCCGGTATTATAGATACTGTTCCTTCATATGCCAGCATACTCGTGTATTATAATCCTTTGCAACAGGATTATTTCCAACTTTCTTGCCTGATCAGTGAGCTTGTTTCCAAAGAAAAATATAATAAAACAATGGAATTTTCCGGAAGAATTATAAAGATGCCGGTTTTTTATGGTGATGAATATGGTCCAGATCTGGAATATATTGCTCAACATAAAAATCTCTCACCTGAAGAGGTGGTCAGTATCCATAAAGACGGAGTATATCATGTATATTTAATGGGTTTTTTGCCGGGTTTCCCTTATCTGGGCTTTGTTGATCCGAGGATTTCCGTTGATAGAAAAGATGCGCCTAGGCTATCAGTCTTAAGCGGTTCGGTAGGTATAGCCGGAAGACAGACCGGGGTGTACAGTATGAACAGTCCCGGAGGTTGGCAAATTATCGGAAGAACACCTGTAAGACTCTTCATACCGGAGAAGAATAGGTTTTTATTTGAAAATGGAGACAGGGTTGTTTTTGAAGAGATTGCCAAGGGAGTGAAATTTTCAGATATTGACCCTGATGGCTGGAGTGATTTAATTGGCAAAGGTTAAGATTATAGAAGGCGGACCCTTAACCACTATACAGGATATGGGGCAGTTTGGCATGCAAAGTCGGGGTGTTCCTCAATCAGGAGCACTGGACACTTTTTCCTTTGGTCTGGCAAATGTGGCAGTCGGCAATCCGGTTAATACTCCCGGTTTGGAGTGTACCCTGCCGGGCTTGGCAATGGAGTTTTCTGAAGCAGAGAAAATTTGTATAACCGGTGGGAATTTACTGCCATTTATCAACGATAAACCTTGCCCAATGTGGGAAACTCTGGAAATACCCAAGGGTGCGGTTTTACGCCTGAGTGGTTTCAACCGGGGTTGCAGAACATATATCTGTTTTTCAGGAGGGCTGGAGGGTTCTTATATAATTGGTGCAGGCATCGGAGGTTATCAGGGAAGGGCACTGAAAGCCGGGGATACTATTTTTATCCATAAAAACCCCAATAACTTAATGGCAATAATTCCCGAGGATTTGAGATTTGATTTTTCACAAATGCGAAAAACAAGAGTAGTGATGGGTCCGGATGAAGATATTTTTAGTCAGGAGACCTTAGGTGTTTTTTTGAATTCTGAATTCAGGGTTACTCCCAGATGTGATCGGATGGGCTGTAAGCTTGAGGGACCCTCCTTGGAGGTGTCGGATATTCTGTCAGCATATTCCAAGGGAATTCCTTTGGGAGGAATCCAGGTGACGGGGGACGGTGCACTTTATGTGCTGCTCAAGGATAGACAAACAGTCGGAGGTTACCCGCTTATTGCTACGGTG
>JAAXTT010000150.1 GCA_013336365.1 Peptococcaceae bacterium | reverse complement strand
TTTATCAACAAGGACGATCAAATTCTGACTGTTGATTTTGAAGGAAGAGCTGTTTTATACCAATTCAGTCAGCTGGAGGAGCTGATTTTGGCCTATGCCATTTCAATCCATAAGTCCCAAGGCAGTGAATATCCGGCAGTTATTATCCCGGTTATGACTCAGCACTATCTCCTATTGCAGAGGAATCTTATCTACACTGCGATTACCCGGGGTAAAAAGCTTGTTGTGCTGGTTGGAAGCAAAAAAGCTTTGGCTATTGCAATAAACAATATAAGCCCGGGCAAAAGAAACACTCTATTGAAAGAAAAAATGGTGGAAATGGTCAGCCCCGGTCAGCAGCTTGCAAATCGCCTCTTTTAGTCGGTGTTTTCCGGGGTTTGCTCTTCTCCGGTAACCAGGGGTATTTGCCAAACAGTCTTGCCGTCAGCAATAGTATAGTCTTTGTTTGTTTCCTGTCTGCCCAAGGCGTCCAGTAGCATCCAATCGGGAGCACCTACCAGTCTATAGAAGGAAACCTCTTTTTTTATCGCCATCTCTTGATAGTCCTCAGGCTTCAATCCATTGTTCTCCCGGTTCAGGCCGAGAGCTATTGTGGACTTATTGACTATTATACCTGCCAGTCTTTGAGAGGCATGGCTATTTGTATTGTCAAAGAAGGATTTAAAAATAAGTATTTTATTTTTTTCTGCCTTGGCAGAGATGTTTTCTTCAGTAGTGCTTGCTGATTCAATAGACCAGCCGAACTGAATCAATAAATTATATTGGGGATAGTCAAATTTTTTGATCAGAGCCAAAGCATCCTCTACATCAGCTTTAAATCGCTTGTCACCTACTACTGTTACCTTGTCGGGTAAAGTTTTTGTTATTTTTCCGGGGTTGTCGGTGGCTGACAGCCCGGAGGTTTTCACTAACCGATCCTTAAGCCAACTGCCTTGATAGCCGGACAAAATGCTGAAGCAGAGGATAGCCAATAGGATTATTGATCCTCCAATAATCATAAGCTTTTTTTTGCTTTTATTTTTAAGATATTTTTCAAAGCAACGGACACTGCAGAAATAAGCTCCCTTATCAGTAGCATCAGTTTCCATGTTAATTCGGTTTTTACAATAATGACAAAGGCTATTGCTCAAAGACCAAAACCCCCGGAAAATCCAAGCTGTATTTGACTAACAACTAGTATTTTTCAACAGATTATGGAATAATCCTGCTTTTTTGTTTATTGATGGGATTATAAGTTAGCTTAAGTTTGAGAAATATATTGGGGACTCTATTTTTATGTCGTGTGCTATACTGAACAGATAGCAATAAGTTGTCGGAGGTGTCCAAATTGAGTGACCATGGTTTAGAAAATAATAATCCGGGCATTGACCTTGCCTTATACAGAATTATTCTGGACAATTCCAGTGATCCGATTTTTTGCATAGATAATTCCGGAAAATACCTATATGTAAACAATGCCTTTGCCGCTCCCTTTAAAATTAAACCATCCTCAATAATTGGTGGACTTATCTGGGATATATTTCCGGGCAGTGAGGGCGATCAAAGATTCAACGCGGTAAAAATTGTTTTTGAGACAGGGGAAATGAAGGTTATCGAGGTAAAGGTTCAGGCAAAGGAAGGCAATTCCTTATATTTTATAACCTCCATAATACCCGTCAAGAATTCTCAGGGACAGCCTCAGTCAGTTATCTGCATATCAAAGGACATCACTGAACGCAAAAATATAGAAAAGGCTTTAAAGCTAAGCGAAAGCCGGTTGCTTGCAGCTCAATCAATGGCCCATGTAGGAAGCTGGGAGCTTGATTTGGCTAATAATAAAATTTGGGGCTCAGAAGAAGCCTTTAATATTTATGGTATCGATTATACCTCTCCCTATCTACCTCTTGAGCTTGTTCAGCAAAGTATGCTTCCCGAATATCGGCATACCTTAGATGTGGCTATTATTGAGTTGATAAAAAATAATAAAACCTATGATTATGAATTCAAAATAAAAAAACATAATACTTCTCAGGAAGTATTTGTTCATTCCAAGGCCATTCTGGTTAGGGATGACCGGGGACAACCGGTTAAAATTACCGGCTCTATCCAGGATATAACCGAGCAGAAGAAAAGAGAAGAGGATATATTCCATTTAAGCTATCGGGACCAGCTTACCGGTTTGTACAATCGAAGATTTTATGAGGAAGAGCTTAGACGCCTTGACAATCAGAGAAACCTTCCCATAACTATTGTAATGATTGATGTTAATGGGTTGAAGCTGATAAATGATTCCTTTGGTCATGCCCTAGGTGATCAACTGTTAAAAAAGGTGGCGGAGGTAATAACCCGAGGATGTCGTGGAGACGATATTATCGCCAGGCTTGGCGGGGACGAGTTTGTTGTTTTGCTGCCAAAAACAGATTCAGAAATAGCAGAGCGGATTGTTAGGAGGATCAAGTCTTTGGTCCTCAAGGAAAAAATCGGGCATATGGATATCTCAGTATCCTTCGGCTATGAAGCAAAAATCAGCACCCAGCAATCAATTCAGGAAATATTTAAAATAGCTGAGGACAATATGTATCGTCAAAAGCTTGTTTTCGGCAAGAGCATGAGAGGAAAGACGATAGAGGCAATTATTACCACTCTTCATGAAAAAAATATCCGGGAGGAACAGCATTCCCATAGAGTTGCAGAAATATGCATAAATATAGGAGAGGCCCTTTATTTTACTCAAGATAAAATTAATGAATTAAAAACCATAGGCCTGCTCCATGATATTGGCAAAATTGCCATAGATGAAACAATTCTTAATAAAAAAGGGAGTCTGTCAGAGTATGAATGGCAGGAGATTAAGCGGCATCCGGAAATAGGCTTCAGAATACTTAGCACGGCAGAGGATATGGCTGATATGGCTAACAATATTCTGTGTCATCATGAGAGATGGGATGGGGAGGGTTACCCAAAAGGCTTAAAGGGCCAAGAAATTCCTATAATATCAAGGATAGTAGCAATAGCAGATGCTTATGATGCCATGACCAGCGAGAGAAGCTATCAGGAACCCTTGGAAGAAGACGCTGCTATTGAGGAGCTTCAGAAAAATGCAGGCACTCAGTTTGACCCCCATTTAGTTGGCATATTTATTCAGCTGACTACTCTCCAATAACATAGCCATCATTTATCCCCTCACCAATACCTCAAGAATCTGCATCTTCAGCCAAAGGCCTAATTATAGGGGTTAATGAAAAATGCGACGGGAGTGTTTCTCCCATCGCATTTGTAAATATATGATTTGTGACTCCACTAAGATAGCTTAAATCTCATAGTAATAGCATCCAAATCCTCTGCCAAGCTGGCAAGATCATTGGATGTAGAAGATATTTCTTCCATCGCTGCAGTTTGTTCTTCTGTAGCGGCAGCCACATTTTGCACCCCATCAGACATTTGCTCAGTTGAGGATGCAATATCTTGAATATCAACAACCAAACTTTGTACAGTAGCGGTTATTTTTGTGAAAGTCTCTCCTACCTCACCTACAACCTTTGTTCCGTACTCAACCTCCTTGGCACCTTCATCCAGAGATAGTACAGCCTTCTCGGATTCTTTCTGAATGTTGCTGATTAACGAGTGGATTTCTTTAGCAGCATCGGCAGACTGTTCAGCCAGCTTCCTGACCTCTTCGGCTACAACGGCAAAACCTCTGCCATGTTCTCCGGCCCTCGCGGCTTCAATAGCAGCATTCAATGCCAATAGATTTGTTTGGTCAGCGATTTGGGTGATTATATTAACAATCTTGGAAATTTTCACATTAGAATCATTTAGCTCTCTAACAACAGTAGCTGCAGATAAAGAGGCATTCATAATGGTTTTCATTTGTGAGATGATTTTTCCGATACCTTCGTTTC
>JAAXTT010000149.1 GCA_013336365.1 Peptococcaceae bacterium | reverse complement strand
GGCTGCCTCTGCTGTCACCTTGATTCCCTTGTCTGCTTCATCAACAGTACCCTTCATCAACTCAACAATTTCCCCGATACTGTCCCTGATCTGAAAAATCAGATGTCCGATTTCCTTAGTGGATGAGGCCGACTGCTCAGAAAGACGCCGAACCTCCTCTGCCACCACAGCAAAGCCACGGCCATGCTCTCCTGCCCGGGCTGCCTCAATGGCTGCATTCAAGGCCAGAAGATTGGTTCTTTCTGCAATATCGGTAATCATGCCCAATATTCCCTCTATCTGCTCAGAGGCTTCAGAAAACTTCAGGACCTTTTCAGTAGCCTGTAGGGATATGCTGTTTATTGACTGAATCTGCCGGCTGACCTGATCAAGACTAAGCTTGCCAAGGTTGGCCATTTCAGCTGCATTGTTTGCTGTTGACTTTACTGTCTGAACTCTGTTGGAAACCTCGTCCATACTGGAGGAAATCTGAACAGAAGCACTGGCATTCTGGGTTGCTCCCAAGGATATCTGCTCACTGATATTGGAAAGCTGTTCAGCAGTATAGGATGCTTCTTGTGCCTTTTCACTAAGCTCGCTGATCAATTCTCGCAGGTTGCCCTTCATCTGCTGAAATGCCTGTACTAAACTACCTATCTCATCATAACTCAAAAAATTCCCTCCTTAGACATACCATTGGCGAATATATCTTTATACAGCGGTAGATTATATTCGCCAATACTTAGAAAATTCCTGTTGCCGGGGCTATTGAGGCCAATCTTTTTTCATTATCTTTTCGACAAATAATCTTGTCAATATGGGATCAAACTGAGTGCCGGCATTTCTTCTGAACTGCTCAAATATTTCATCCTCAGTCAGGGCATCCTGGTAAGGTCGATTGCTGAGCATTGCATCGTAAGCTTCACAAATGCAAATAATCCTTGACTTTAAGGGAATCTCCTCTCCCTTCAGGCCCTTAGGATAGCCGGTACCATCCCAGCGCTCATGGTGACTTAGAACAAATTCAGCCATATCTGACATTTCAATCAGGTTGCTTAAAATTCTAAAGCCTGTTTCGGGATGCCTTTTCATTTCCGCCCATTCAGTTTCATCCAACAAGCTACTCTTATTTAATATAGATTCCTCGATTATTACCTTGCCAATATCATGAAATAGTCCGCAGCCCTCCACCCCGATAATTTCATTTTCTGAAAGGTTTAGCGCCCTAGCCATTTCCCCGGCAAGATAGGAGACCCTCCTGGAATGGCCCTCCTCATTTTTACTTTTCTTATAAAGATTGTCAGTAATTGCCTGAATAGTCCTACCTCTCATTCTTGGGCCTTCAGAAAGCTTATCTGTATACATTTTCTCTTCCGCTTTTTTTAGAATATCAATAATATCCTGTTCGGGCTTGGTCTTTGCCTCCCAGCCAAAGGCAACAGACAGAATAGTAGAGGACATGGTTTCTTTTTTCGCCAACTCCCTGATTCTGTTGACAATCGCCTCAGCAACCTTGCTATCTGTTTTAGGCAACAGAATAACAAATTCATCTCCTCCGGTTCTGGAGATAACATCATCAGAACGACAGGCCTGATTAAACACCTCGGCAACCCTTTGGAGAAGCTCATCCCCGGCAGCGTGACCAAAGGAGTCGTTAACCAGCTTTAGACCGTTTACATCAGCTGCCACCAAGGAAAGGGGTAGATTTCTGGGAACATCGATTCTCTTTAAATGATCCTCAAAATATCTTCTGTTGTACAGCCCGGTCAAAACATCTCTAAAGCTAAGATAGTTCAGGTCCTCCTCCATCCTTTTCCTTTCAGTAATATCTCGAATAATAGCAACAGCCATGTTATCTCCACTGTTGAGCATTCTCATTTCATAGCTTCTCAATGTGCCCTCAAGCTCAAGATTGTACTCAAGATCTTGGAGCTCATGAGTCTCCATGGTCTCCTCAAGCTTTTTCTGTATTTCCACTGAGATAGCAGTCGGAAGAAAATCCTGAAAGACCTTTCCTAAAAAACGACTCTTGGGTATCAGCAGGCTTTTTTCATCTCTGGAATGGGAATCAACAATAGTTCCCTGCCGATCAATAATAAATAGCAGGTCCGGGATTGCCTCGATAATAGCCCTGTTCCGCTCTTCACTTTCCTTAAGTGCCCGCTCTCTCGCCTGGAGCTCAGTATTGTATTTATGGAGGGTCATCTCATTCTCTATCAACTGACTGTTGACAGCAATCAGCTGCTCGTAGTTTACCTCCAGCTCAGTACTGCTTTTTTCTATTTTCTCAAAATATTCCTGGGTTGTTGCTAAAATTTTATTCAGAGAGCTTCTGACAATAAAAAATGGGTCTTTTTCCTCTGTAGGCAGACGATATGCCAAATTATTCACCAGGTTGATTTTGCTTACATCGTTGTCCAGTGAAGACGCAGGTCTGATCAGACTTCTGGTCAGCATAAACAACAGGGCTGAAAAAATAATCAGGGTAGACACCATAATATTGCCAAACTCCCAAAACATATTGGCATATTGACCGAAATAGGATTTTTCGGGATAAAAGCTTACCAAATTCCAGTTGCAGCTTTCTATCCACTGATAGGACAGATAGCCCGGAACACCGTCGAGAGTTATGCCGATTTCCCCGCTGACTCTTGTTTTGATATTTGCGTAGGCCTCTTCGGAAAAATCTCTTATATTTTTCGGGGTTATTTTCGGGTCATACTTATAATCCGGATGTGCAAGAATATTGCCTTCGCTGTCAATAATGAAAAAATATTCCTGGTTATTTACTCCAGACATTATAATATTTCTCATGTTTGCCGTATCGATATCTCCGGCGATAACTCCTAAAAGCCTGTTCTGGCGGTCATATACCGGCTTGGCCACTGTTATTATCAGCTTGTCCTTACTGGCATTAACAAAGGCATCAGTAAATATCAGGGTCTTTTCTTGAACTGCCTTTTTATACCAGACTCTAGTCCTTAAGTCGAGACCCTGGGGAGGTATCCAGCCACTGGCATTTACTATCCGGTTCTCTGAGGATAAAAAATAAATTGAGGCAAAGGCAGGATTATCCTGCAGCAGATTGACCAAATAGTTACGGAAATCCTCCTGCTGCCAATTATCCGCAGTTATGTATTCCGAGGCAGTGTTTAATATCTGCCCTTTTTCATTAAAGGCATGGCTAATTTTGTTAACATAAAGATCTCTGGATTTGGAGACCAGCTGACTGTCTTTTTCCTTCATATGAGTGCTGAAATGATAAACCTGAAAAAGGTAGGCCGTGACAATTACTAAAAAGATAATAATAACAAAACTGTAATATCTTCTGACCATGCTTTTCATAGCGTTGCTCCTGTCAGATAAAATTCTGCCTTGTACCTACCTTTTTTTGGAAACCCTATTCTGTACTTAATATTTTGTCTATTTTGCTGCTAAGGGCAAAAACCCTTTTTATAAATCAGAGGAACTACTATATTTTATCTGTTTATCCGCATTTGGAATAGCCGCAATGGATACAGACAATACAGCCGCTTTCATGATTGATGGACATGCCGCATTCAGGACAGGCATTGTCCACTGCCAGACTTGTACGGGCCTTTTTTTTCAAACCATTGGCAGGAAGATTACTCGCTCCTGATTTAGCTGCCAGAGTTGAAAGCCTTTGAAGAGACTGACCGATGCCATTTTCCTTCTCACCGGAACCGGGAGTGGCTGAAGTCTTGCTACTTGAAGCACTATCAACATCCATATATTTCTTGATCACCCGAGAAATGGCATCCGGGCAGGAGGTTACATTGACACCCTCCCGTCGAATACAGGCAGGACATCTTATTCCGCGAATCTGTTCAGTAATTACCTCCACTGAAAGCCCGGATCTCAAGGCTACAGAAATCAGCCGGGCAGTTG
>JAAXTT010000148.1 GCA_013336365.1 Peptococcaceae bacterium | reverse complement strand
ATCATATATAGCTCTGACAAATGGGGTAAAAATAGATCATATATTTGAGTTGGTAAAGAATTTTCGGGAATACAGCCAGATACCTGTGATATTGATGACCTATTATAACCCGGTATACAGAAGTGGCTTGGATAATTTTGTATCTAAGGCAGTAAGAGCAGGTGTTGATGGCCTAATTATTCCTGACCTGCCTAT
Source organism: Peptococcaceae bacterium (assembly GCA_013336365.1). Taxonomy (GTDB): domain Bacteria; phylum Bacillota; class Desulfotomaculia; order Desulfotomaculales; family Desulfocucumaceae; genus JAAXTT01. Next base: position 3,695 of record JAAXTT010000148.1, on the reverse strand, counting down.
AGAAGAGGACAGTGCCCTAAGAAATGTGGCCGGCGAGCAGGGTATAGCTGTAATACCATTAGCCGCACCAACCTCAACTGAGGAAAGGCTGAAAAAAATTGCTGATAAGGCAGAGGGTTTTATTTATTGTGTTGCTGTTACCGGGGTGACCGGTACCAGAAAGGAAATAACCACTGACATAGATTCCTTTACAGCAAAACTGAGAAAATTGACAGATATTCCTCTGGTGGTTGGCTTTGGTATATCAGGGCCTGAATCAGCGGCTAAAATTGCTGTATTCTGTGATGGCATTGTTGTTGGAAGCTTGATTGTTGAAGCAATTAAAGAGAATGAGTCCAGTAAAATAGTTGCAGAAAAGGTTGGTAAGCTGAACAGATCCATAAAAGAAGGCATAGCAATAAAAAAATCCGCGGTAAAGTAAGGATATTAAGGTATTATTTGTTGTTTATAATAGTGTAAAATGTTAGAATCTAATATGTAGGATGGATTTGATGGAGTTTGTTATCTGAATTTTTTAGGGGCAGGATGGAAGCATGGTAGGAGGGATAGATATGTTGTTTTATCCTATATATCAATAGCACCCTCAGGGTGCTATTTTGATAAAGTTCTTAAACGACTGGCATTTAGGATAGGTTGATAAAAAATATGCATTTTATTGGGAGGTATATACTTTGATAGTAGTAATGAGTCATGGAGCAGACAAAGAAAAAATAGATGTGGTTGTAAACAAATTAGAGAAATTTGGATTTCAGATTCACCTTTCCCAAGGTGTTGAGCGCACTATAATCGGAGCAATCGGAGATAAAACACGATTGGGAACCTTCGAGCTGGAAGCAATGCCGGGAGTAGAGAAGGTTGTATCAATACTGGACCCTTTTAAGCTTGCCAGCAGAAATTTCAAAGAAGAGGACTCAATAATAAAGGTCAGAGATATAGAGATAGGTGGCAAGACTATTCATGTTATGGCCGGTCCCTGTGCAGTTGAAAGCAGAGAGCAGTTAATGGAGTCAGCACTCTGTGTTAAGGCTGCAGGAGCAACAATGTTAAGGGGAGGCGCATTTAAGCCCAGGACATCTCCCTATTCCTTTCAAGGCCTTGAAGAAGAGGGACTCAAAATGCTGGCAGAGGTTAGTCAAATCACCGGACTTCCCATAGTTACAGAGGTTATGGATTCTAAATCTCTACCTTTAGTTGCAGAGTATGCAGATATGCTTCAAATTGGAGCCAGGAATATGCAGAATTTTTTCCTATTAAAGGAAGTCGCCAAGACCAATAAACCAATTTTATTGAAAAGAGGTCCTTCAGCTACTATTGAGGAATGGTTGATGGCAGCAGAATATATTATGGCTGGTGGTAATCATCAGGTCATTCTTTGTGAGCGGGGAATACGCAGCTACGAGACCTATGTGAGAAATATCCTGGACTTGACAGCAGTTCCCGTTGTTAAATATCTTTCTCATTTGCCGGTCATTGTCGATCCCAGCCATGCTATCGGTAAATGGCGTTTTGTTCAGCCAATGGCCAGGGCTGCAATTGCGGCAGGAGCTGATGGTCTATTGATAGAAGTTCATCCAAATCCTGCAGAGGCATTGTGTGATGGACCTCAGTCCTTAACTCCGGAAAATTTTAATTCATTGATGGATGATGTCAGGATGGTCGGAAAAATTATGAATAGGGATGTTCCAAATGCAATCTAGATATTTGTTTGATAAGGTAGCCATTGTGGGGGTTGGTTTGATTGGTGGATCTATCGGCTTGGCAGCCAATGACAAATCCCTTGTTAGAGAGATTATTGGAATTGGAAGAAATCTCAGAACCTTGGAAATTGCCATGGAATATAAGGCAGTTCAAAGGATTTCCACTGATTACAGGGAGCTTTCCGATTGTGATTTGGTTGTATTGGGAACCCCGGTAAATACTACTATTGAGCTGTTACCGACAATAGCGCCTTTTCTAAAGAAAGGTGCTATTGTCACTGATGTTGGGAGTACTAAGGTGAAAATAACTCAAGAGGCAAGGGACATCCTTCCTGAGGGAATAGTCTTTATTGGTGGTCATCCCATGGCCGGTTCAGAAAAAAAAGGAATATCAGGAGCAGACCAATACCTTTTTGAAAATGCCTTCTACGTATTGACTCCCGATAGAAATACTCCCAAAGATAGTCTTGATAGATTAAAGACCTTGATAGAATCTTTTGGTGCCAAAACTATATTGATGGATCCACAGGAGCACGATTTATCGGTGGCTGCAGTCAGTCATTTGCCCCATATTATTGCTTCGACTTTGGTTAACAGCCTCTTTGATTTCGAAAATTCTCAAAAAATCGCATTGCTTGCGGCAGGAGGATTCAGGGATACAACAAGAATTGCGGCAAGCAATCCTGATATGTGGCGGGACATTCTTATGACCAATGGAGAATTTATTCTCCATGCGGTAGATGTTTTTAGAGAACGACTCAATGAAATTTACGAAGCAATAAAGGATAAAGATGAAAAGCATATTTATCAGTTGCTGGACAGAGCAAAAAAATTAAAGACCGGTATGCCTGCAAATGCAAAGGGCTACCTTCCTCAGCTATGGGAGATTGTGGTTACAGTCCCTGATCGACCCGGAATAATAGGCTATATTTCCAATATATTAGGCAATGAAGGTATAAATATTGACGACATAGAAATACTTAGGGTGAGAGAAGGTGAAGGTGGAACTATCAGGCTGGCCTTTTCCAACGAGGAAAATCAAAAACGCGCTGCCCAGCATCTTACAGCAGCAAATATAACCACCAGAACAGGGATCGGGTCCGGTTAAATTCAACCTGATTACCATTTCGTAATTTGCTTAGGGAGTGAGGATTTTCAATGCGTGCTTCAATATCAAAATTAAAGGGTTTGAAGGGTATTATGGAAGTGCCCGGAGACAAATCAATATCACATAGAGCATTGATGATGGGTTCATTAGCGGAAGGACAAACCTTAATCGAAAATTTTCTTCCTGGAGAAGATTGTCTTGCAACTCTTAGCTGTTTCAGTGAGATGGGGGTATCCTTTCAAGGCCCGGATAATGGCAGGGTTATTATAGAGGGAGTAGGTCTTAACGGCCTACAAGAGCCCCAAAAGATACTTAATGCGGAAAATTCCGGAACCACAATGCGACTATTATCCGGGATACTTGCGGGACAGGATTTCTTCAGTGTCATAACAGGTGATAAATCCTTAAATTCCCGTCCTATGGCTCGTATAATTGAACCTTTATCCCAGATGGGAGCGTTTATTTTAGGCAGAGGGGGAAATTCCTTCGCACCCCTTGCGATTAGAGGCGGAAATCTTAAAGCGATCAGCTATTCTTCTCCTGTTGCCAGTGCCCAGGTTAAATCCGCCATATTGCTGGCCGGACTCTTTGCCAAGGGTTGGACCTATGTATCTGAGCCGACTAAATCCAGAGATCATACTGAGAGAATGCTGGAATATATGGGTGTAGAAATATCAGTTCAAGAAAATAAGGTAGGAGTATTGGGCGGAGGCAGACTACTGGGCTCCCATATTAAGGTTCCCGGGGATATCTCTTCAGCAGCATTTTTCATGGTGGCTGCAGCAATAACCCCTAATTCAGACCTTACCATAAATAATGTAGGGATAAATCCTACCAGGGACGGTATTATTGAGGCACTAAAAAGCATGGGCGCAGACATTCAAATACAT
>JAAXTT010000039.1 GCA_013336365.1 Peptococcaceae bacterium | reverse complement strand
GAGGAACATATAAAATACTTGGTGCAAACCTGACTGTTCTTTTATCAGCAATTATCTCAAATAAAATATGGCACTTGATTTCAGATGCCGGTATATTGATTAAGATAGGCTATGTTTTTGGGACTTGCGCGTTACTTATTGTCAGCTATATGTTAGGCTTGCATTTTATGAAAATTGACAAGGGTATTGCAGCTCTTGTTGACGGGGGCGCTGAAAATGGATAAATCAGAGTATCTTATTATTATTCCTGCTTACAATGAGGAACAGAATATAGGCAGTGTACTGAAGGAAATCCGAAAGCAGGAAAATAATTTTGATGTTTTGGTAGTGGATGATGGTTCAGGTGACAGAACCAGAGAGATTGTTGAGGCTGCAGGTGAAAGACTTATTATTCTTCCCTTTAATCTGGGCTATGGAGGCGCCCTTCAGACCGGGTATAAATATGCTTCCATAATGGGTTATAAGTATGTTATTCAGCTTGATGCAGATGGCCAGCATAATCCGGAAAGTATTACTGAAATAATTGAAAAACTGAAAACGGGCTTGTATGATATTGTTATTGGCTCGAGATTTTTGAGTACTCAATCATTTTCCGTCAGTGTTTTTAAAAGAATCGCGATAAGGATGTTTAGATATATTATTAAAATTTCCACAGGTGTTAAAATAACAGATCCTACCTCAGGACTTCAGGGTTTATCCCAAAGGGCCTTCACATATTATTCGTTACAGGGCAATTACCCTGAGGACTACCCTGATACTGATACATTAATTTACATGATATTATCTAATTATCGCGTTACTGAAATCCCGGCAGATATGAGACACAGGAATTTTGGCAGAAGTATGCATGGGGGAATAAAGGCAGTTTATTATTTAATTAAAATGCTGGTAAGTATTTTGGTAGTATTGCTTAGGGATAAGGCAAGGGTGGAGGTAGACAGAGGATGGATGTCGAAGTAAAGGTAGTTATTTTATTTGTTGGAATTATTTTTGTTCTGGCAGTTTTGCGCTTGTTGGTCAAGGGTAAGATAAATGAAAGAAATTCTTTGTTATGGCTACTGGGCTCTCTTGTTATTTTGGTGCTTTCCTCTATGCCGGATGCTTTGGATGTGGTGGCTCGTGCAGTTGGGGTTCATTATCCACCAACCCTGCTCTTTCTTCTTTCTATCCTGGTAATACTATTTATTCTTTTGTATCAATCTATCCAAATTTCCATTCTCCAAGGGAAGTGTAATGAATTGGCTCAGCAGCTTTCAATCTTGAAGGCAAGAAACAATAAATAGCTTACCCCTGACAAAGCAAAATCGGTAAGGGGTTGAGAAGGCAGGGATGAAGGAAATAATGGCAATAAAATTCAATGATTGGGCGAACTTGATTCAAGGTATTGAGAAGCCGATGATGGAGTCCAAGCTGGCACTTGGCTTTGCCCTGCTAGTGTTTTTGCTGTTAACAATTTTGCTCATGCAGAAGAAAAAAAATAAATTGATTAAAGCACAGCTAAATACAATTAATGACATTATGACCAGAGTTAATTTTCAAAGGGGCCTTGAGTCCAATTTAGTAGAGCTGTTGGGCTTGGTTATTCCTCTTGTAAACGCACCGGGATATTATTTTTATCTTTTGGATGACAAGAATAGCAATTATGTTTTGAAAGCAGTACGACACAATGATTCATCGGAGGGTCCTATATCTCCAAGCTATAGTGGGTTGGTTCCATATAACAGGGAGAGCTATTCTCCGCCTCTGGGCATTCCCTCAGTAGAGATTAAGGATTATAAGCCGGTGGTTGTTATGGATGGAGCAGTGCCAATATTGACTGTTGCTATTGATGAAGGGGTAGGAATGATCCGTATTGGTCCTGTGAGGGATGTGTCAAGAAAAACCAATATTACCCTGAATTATTTTTGTCAGAAAATACAGCCATTGCTTAGACAAATGATGGAGTTTGAAAGAATGAAGGGTCAGGCGGAATCAGTTCTGTCTTCTTGTCGGGCCATTCAGTCTTTAACACGATCTGCTTTGGATATTGACGGGTCAATGACAATAATTCTGGGGTTGTGCATAAAAATGATTGATGCTGCAGGGGGTGCCTTTCTATACAGAGAGGATGATAATTTCAAGGTTGCAATTGCTGTAGGAATGGACAAGGATGCAGAGACTTTGTTCCGAGATGACCAGTCCACCGGCAAGCTAATGTATGATTTGGTCAAGGAAGGAGAGCCCTTGCAGATAAACAGGGATATGAAGGAGTATTTCTATATACCGGCGTATTTTGTGAGTGCAGGGATGGAGTCTATGCTTGTAGCTAAGGTTGACAGTGGCAGTACAAGGGGAATGGCGTTTTTCTGGTATAACAGAAGACTGGATTTGGACACGCATAGGGTTAAAGCTTTGGAAATGCTGATTCAGCGATTGGGAGATGTCTGGGACAGGCAGATAAAATATAAGGCCCTTTCAAACTCTTATGTTGATTTATTGAAAATATTGGTAGAAACAATAGATAATATGGAGCCTATAACTGTAGCCCATTCTGAATTAATATCAAGATATTCCGGGATAGTGGCCAGAGAAATGAATTTAAGTGAAGAGGAGATAAAAGATATTACACTGGCAGGATATCTTCATGATGTAGGGATGCTGGGGCTGTCAGTGGAAATTTTGTATAAGGAAGGAAAATTTACCGAGGTTGAATTTGAGGCTATGAGGCTTCACTCAGATGTGGGTTCCTCAATTATTGAGACCACTTTGGCAAATGACCGGGTCGCATCCTATGTAAGGCATCACCATGAGAGATGGGATGGCTATGGCTATCCCGGTGGGCTGAAGGGAGAGGAAATACCCTTAGGGGCTAGAATTATTGCAGTCGTAGATATGTTTGTTGCTAAATTGACCGGACGAAAATACCGGGAAGCGGCAACCTTCGAAAGTACCATTACCGATTTGCGTTTTGCCTCTGGCTCACAGCTGGACCCGGCTGTTGTTGAAGCCTTGATTAGTTGGTTTGAGAAGAAGCAGTATGACCATTCAAGGAAAGGACGTTCTCTTGGACCCTGTTGGGAGATGAAATGCTGTCATACAAGTATTGCCAGGCAATGTCCTGCCTATGGAAAGTTGGAGGTTAATTGCTGGGAGGTTGAGGGAGTAAATTGCCTAGCCCATGGAAATACCTGCCAATCCTGTATGGTTCACACAGAATTTATTTATAGAACAGATAAATCTACTCTGGGTAAAAAAATAATGCAATAGCAAGAAGGCAGTCAATGAGCAGAATTGAACGGTTTAACGGAGTAAAAAATTATGTACTATACTATGGGTCCGGAAGAGAAAAGGCCCTGTCCGAGTTTGATTTGGCTATAGTAGAACCTGCCGGTCAGATAAAGGAGTCAATAAAAATAATAAAAGATTCCGGAACTCTGGTCCTTGCCTATTTTAGTGTTATGGAGCTGGCTGCTTGGGAGAAGGAACTTAAGCTTCTTGACCACAATGATTTTATTAATTACCAGGGTAAGCCTTTGATAAATGATTTTGACAATTATATATTGGATATACGCTCCATTCGGTGGAAAAATATTATTATGGAAAGGGCCAAAAATTTACTGGGTCATTCTGAGTATGACGGTCTTTTTCTTGATACTATCGGTGATATCGAGTGGGCAGGATTTACTGGTGAAACTAAGGATTCCTTGCTCATTGCAGCAGCTAATTTGGTAAAAGACATGCGGAACCTTTTTCCACATCATTTATTGCTGCAAAACAATGGCTTTGACAGACTATATAATTATACCGCAAGGTATATAAATGGAATATGTTGGGAAAACCCTGTTTTTTCGGATAAAGCTTGTTCTCTTTGGAGCCAGATTACTCTTGAGAAATTGATTGAGGGTCAGCTAAAAGAGGGAGTGAGAATTTTTTTATTGCTGGAGGAAAGCTCCCCGGATCAGGAAAATAAAAAGCTGGTTAAAAAAATTGCAAAGACTGGGGATTTCCTTTTATATTTGGCCCCAGAGGGATATGTGGAAGGAATTAATGATTGTCAGAGTGGACAGTAGGTTGCCATTAGTTATTATTCAGCTGGGAAATCCCAGCTTTTCCTTGACATTATTTAACCCTTATATAAAAATAAGGGTTAAATAATGTCAAGGTTTAATTTCAGTTTCTATGAAGGAGGGTTTAGGGCTTAGGCCCAGACTATATGATTAAGGTCGTTGTTAGTGGAGCAGCAGGAAAGATGGGAAAAGAAATGATGAAGGCCATCTGGGATTCTGCGGATGCTAAGGTTGTCGGAGCCGTCGATCCTTTTGCAGAAGGGGTTGATATTGGCAGTTTAATGGGAATAGATGCAACAGGAATCCTTGTTCGAGGAAACCTCAAGTCAGCATTAACAGAGCTAAGGCCTGATGTTATGGTTGATTTTACCACACCAAGCACTGTATACAGCAATATTTGCACAGCATTTGACGCCAATGTTCGGCCGGTTGTGGGCACTACCGGGATAAATGAGGAACAGCTTGAAACAGTAAAGGAAATGGCGGCGAAGTCCAAGACCGGTTGTATAATAGCCCCGAATTTTACTATTGGAGCTCTGTTGCTTATAAAATTTGCCGCAGAAGCCAGTAAATATTTCCCCAACGTGGAGATTATTGAAATGCACCATGACGGAAAAATTGATGCCCCCTCAGGTACGGCAATAAAAACAGCAGAGATGATTCAGAAAAGCAGAAAAGAATTAACCGGTAAAGAGACAGGTAAGCTTGAAAAAATAGATGGTGTAAGAGGCGGGTATTTTGACGAGGGCCTAAGGATACATAGTATACGACTGCCAGGGATGATGGCTCATCAGGAGGTTATTTTTGGTGGCCTGGGTCAAACTCTTACAATCAGACATGATGCCTTATCCAGAGATTCCTATATTCCGGGATTGTTACTAGCTATTAATAAGGTTATGGAATTAGATAAAATGGTGTATGGTTTGGAAAATATTATTTTTTAGCCGGTAGGTGGATAAATCAAGTAAAAATGTGGGTCATTTTTACTTGATTTATCCTAATTGCTAAGGAATACGAGTAAAATGTGGTATAATCTACAGGCTGGATTGTAGATTGTACTTTTTATTAATATATATTACTAGGAGGGTTAAGCTGTTGGCAGGTTATAATGTTGTAGTGGTAGGAGCATCTGGTGCTGTAGGACATGAATTGCTGAAAGTTCTTGATGAGAGGAATTTTCCTTTAAACAAACTGAGACTCTGTGCCACAGCACGTTCAGCCGGTAAACAGATCATGTTCAAGGATGAAGCTTACATTATTGAGGAAACCACCCCGGAAAGCTTCAATAATATGGACGTTGCATTGTTTGCCGGTGGGGCAGCTAGTTTGGAATTTGGTCCTGCAGCTGTGGAAAGAGGCTGTGTCATTATTGATAACAGCAGTGCTTATCGATTAGACCCCAAGGTTCCCTTGGTGGTTCCTGAGGTTAACCCTGAGGCGGTTAAAAATCATCAGGGAATAATTGCAAATCCCAATTGCTCCACTATCATAATGATGGTGGCTTTAAAGCCGATTCATGATGCAGCTAAGATAAAAAGAGTGGTAGTATCAACCTATCAGGCTGTTTCCGGTGCCGGTCAAGAGGGTTTGGAAGAACTTACTGAGCAGACTGGGGCATTTTTGGCAGGCAAGGAATATACTCCTAAAAAATTCGCTCATCAGATAGCATTTAATCTTATTCCCCATATCGATGTGTTCCAGGATATGGATTACACCAAAGAGGAATGGAAGATGGTCAAGGAGAGTCATAAGATTTTCAATGATGACAGTATCGGGATTACCGCAACTACTGTGAGGGTTCCGGTATTCCGCAGTCATTCGGAATCCATCAATATTGAAACAGAGCAAAAAATCAGTGCTCAGGAGGCAAAAAGAATTCTTTCTGCGGCTCCTGGAATTATAGTGATAGATGAACCCTCTGAAAACAAATATCCCATGCCCTATTTCTGCTCTGACAAGGATGAGGTTTTTGTAGGCAGAATCAGAGAGGATAACACAATAGACAAGGGTTTGAATATATGGGTGGTAGCTGATCAAATTCGTAAGGGTGCAGCGACCAATGCTGTGCAAATTGCTGAATTATTGGTAGATTACGGCATGCTTCAGGAGAGATAGAAGATGAAATTTATTATTCAAAAGTTTGGCGGCACATCCCTTACTGATGAGAAGCTTAGAGAACAGGTAGCCGGTAAGGCTATTGCCGCTAAAGAAAACGGATATACTCCGGTTTTGGTGGTTTCTGCAATAGGCAGGGCGGGAGATCCCTTTGCTACAGACACCTTGATTAACTTTATCCGGGGAGCTAACCTGGAAACAGATTCAAGAGAAATGGATTTACTCATGTCCTGTGGAGAGATTATTTCCGGAGTAATGATGGCATCAACTCTGCAGAAAATGGGGCATGATGCTGTATGTTTAACAGGTGCCCAGGCAGGAATAATTACTGACAATACCTTTAGCGAGGCCAGAATACTTAAGGTTAAACCTGAGAGCATTATAAAGTATGCCAAGGAAGGTAAAATTGTTATTGTTTCCGGTTTTCAGGGCTGTACTGAAGAAGGAGAGATTACTACTCTTGGCAGGGGCGGTAGCGATACTACTGCTGCAGCTTTGGGAGTTGCCCTTGATGCAGTATATGTTGATATATATACTGATGTGGAAGGAATAATGACTGCTGATCCCAGAATAGTTACTGATGCAAAGCCAAGAGAGATGATCACCTATGATGAAATATGTCAGTTGGCTCACGAGGGTGCAAAGGTGGTTCATCCCAGAGCGGTTGAAATAGTAATGCAGAAGAATATTCCATTAAGGGTTAAATGTACTTTCAGTGATGGGCCCGGTACTTTGGTCACCAGTGCTGGCGAAGTAAATAAGGGTACCATTGATATTACCAGAGACAGAACTGTTACCGGAATTACTCAAATACCGGGGCTGGTTCAGTTTAAAGTAACTATGGATGAAGGTGAAGAGGGTCTTAAGGATAAACGACGACTATTTAAGGGTCTTGCCCTGGCCGGAATAAGTTTGGATTTTATCAATATTCTTCCGGGGTTATCTGTGTTCACAGTAAAGGAAGATTATTGGCAGAAGGCTGCCCAAGTTATTGAAAATACAGGTTTTGCTGCTGAAGTAACAAGGAACTGTGCAAAGGTGGCAGCTGTTGGTGCTGCTATGACTGGGGTGCCGGGAGTTATTGCTACTATTGTTGAGGCATTGACAAAGGAGGATATTCATATCCTTCAATCCAATGATTCCAATACTACCATTTGGGTATTGGTTAAAGGTGAGGATATGGAAAAAGCGGTGCGTTCTCTTCATAGGCAGTTTATCTAAGGAAGGAACCTGTCTCCCTAATTTAAAAAGGAAGGTGGAAGACCTTGGTTAACGATTTCGGGCGGGTAATTACCGCAATGATAACTCCTTTCAATAAAAATATGGAAGTAGATTATAGTGTGGCCGGAAAGCTGGCACGTTATTTAACTCAGTCAGGATCAGACGGTTTGGTAGTATGTGGCACTACAGGGGAGTCACCCACCCTAACAAAAGAAGAAAAGCTTGAGCTGTTTAGGGTTGTTGTGGAAGAGGTTGGTGGCAAAGCAGTGGTTATTGCCGGCACAGGCAGTAATAATACAACTGAAAGCATTGAGTTGACTCAGGCTGCAGAAAAGCTTGGCGTTGATGGAGTGATGCTGGTCTGTCCCTATTATAATAAGCCCTCTCAAGAAGGACTCTACCGGCATTTCGAAGCTATTGCAGAAAGCACGCATCTTCCGGTGATGCTCTATAATGTACCCGGCAGAACAGGGATAAACTTGCTACCGGCTACCGTATTAAAGCTGGCAGAAATCCCCAATATTATTGCAATCAAGGAAGCAGCCGGAAGTATAGATCAGGTTAGTGAGCTTTGTAGCGTGCTTCCTGATGGGTTTTCGGTTTACAGTGGGGATGATTCCTATACTCTTCCAATGCTTGCTTTAGGTGCTAAGGGAGTTGTAAGTGTGGCCGCTCATATAGTTGGCGAGAAGATTCAGCAAATGATTGACTCCTTTAATATTGGCAATACAACCCTGGCAACTCAAATACATTTAGATCTTTTGCCTGTATTTAAAGGTATGTTTATTTGTACCAATCCTGTTCCTGTAAAAGCAGCAATGAATATACTTGGCCATGGGGCTGGTATCCCCAGACTTCCTTTAGTCGAAGCTACCTCAGATGAGAAGGATATTTTAAAAGATGTTCTGACTCAGGCAAATCTAATTTAGATATTATAGGGGACAACAGGGTCCCATTTTATTTATTATTCTTTATTACATTAAAATGACAAAGTGAGGAAAGATAGAGATAGTCTAAATTTTAAGATATTAATAAAAAATATCCAGGATTTACTCCCCACCTTCTCCTATTTTTATCTCATCGTTTAGAGGTTTTTCAAAATTAAAAGTAAGGAGGTTTGGATTTGACAAAAAATTCAAGGATTTCTCTAATTCCTCTGGGAGGATTAGGTGAAATCGGCAAAAATATGATGGTGGTGAGATTTGGGGAAAGTATTCTGGTTGTTGATTGCGGCCTGATGTTTCCGGAAGAAGAGATGCTTGGTATTGACGTGGTGATTCCTGATGTTACATTTTTATTGGAAAACAGGGATAAAGTTCTGGGTATTGTTCTTACTCATGGGCATGAGGATCATATAGGTGCCTTGCCTTATATTTTAAGGCAGCTGAATGTTCCGGTATATGGGACTAAGTTGACCTTGGGTTTGCTGTCCGGCAAGCTAAAGGAGCATGGTCTTTCCGGCAATGTTCAGCTTAATACGGTGATGCCCAGAGATAATGTGCAAATAGGACCATTTAAGGTTGAATTTATCCGGGTTTCCCATAGTGTTCCTGATGCAGTTGCTTTGGCTATTCATACTCCTTTAGGTGTTATTGTTCACACAGGCGATTTTAAGGTGGTTCATACCCCAGTGGATGGGGAAACCCTGGATTTCTTTAAATTTGCTCAGCTGGGTGAAAGAGGAGTTCTAGTTCTTTTGTCAGACAGTACCAATGCTGAAAGACAGGGATTTACCCTGTCAGAGAAGATTGTGGGCAGTACCTTGGAAGATGTTTTTCGTCAGGCTAATGGACGGATTGTCATGGCAACCTTTGCATCTAATGTTCACAGACTGCAGCAGGCTATAACTGCAGCCCACAAGTACGATCGCAAGGTCGCAATAGTAGGGCGGAGCATGGTGAATGTTGTAAGTATTGCAAATGAGCTTGGATATCTGACCATCCCTGAGGGTACCTTGGTTGAGTTGGATGAGGCCGCAAGACTTCCTAAAGATAAGATTTTGTACATTTCAACAGGGAGTCAGGGTGAGCCAATGTCTGCATTGACAAGAATGGCAGTAGGTGATCATCGTCAGGTCGAAATAATGCCAGGAGATACTATTATTATTTCTGCAACTCCGATTCCCGGGAATGAAAAGCTGGTAGGACGAGTTATCGACCTTTTATTTAAGCAGGGAGCAAATGTTGTTTATGACTCGATTTCAGGAATTCATGTAAGCGGACATCCCAGCCAAGAAGAGCTGAAGCTTATGATTAACCTGACTAAACCAAGATTTTTTGTCCCAATACATGGCGAGCATAGAATGCTGATCAAACACGCAGAGCTGGCCAAGGAAATGGGAATACCTTCCAATAATATTTTTGTATGTGAGAATGGACAGGTGTTGGAATTTACTCGTCGCTCAGGAAGGCATGCCGGACGAGTAACCTCCGGAAAGGTTTTAGTTGATGGCTTAGGTGTTGGTGATGTGGGAAATGTGGTATTAAGGGATCGTAAACAGCTTTCCCAGGATGGTATTCTTATTGTGGTAATTACCATAAGTAGGGAAAGTGGTGCTATCGTTGCAGGTCCGGACATAGTTTCCCGGGGCTTTGTATATGTCAAAGAATCTGAAAAATTGATGGATGAAATCAGAGAAAAGGTCAATATTGCTCTTGACAAGTGCTTTGATAACAATATTACCGAATGGTCCGCAATAAAATCTCAAATAAGAGATGCCTTATGGAAGTTTCTTTATGAAAAAACTAGGAGAAGGCCTATGATTTTGCCGATAATTATGGATGCATAACTGAGGTGTTTTTTTTGGAGGCTTCAGCATCTGTTGTTTTGTCGATTTTTTAGAAAGAAATTGTTACTTGGTGAGTATGTGGATATCATAAAGGCAACTGGCAGGATTAATTGTCAGTTGCCTTTATTTAAGTTAAATTATCTCTTCGATAGACAATTTTAGATAGTTATGTTTATTTGCTAGAGGAAATTTCAATATTTATGTCGAATACTTTTTATTAGTTTAAGAATTATATCAGACTATTGTTGTTTTAATCCTTTTTTCTGCTAAGATGTACAGGATAATATATTTTCTTCTTTACAAAATATAGCTATTTTTTTACTTTACTATATGTAAAATTGTTTTCACTTGAGTATAGTTGTCTATTTTATAGACAGGTATATTTAAATTTAATTATTATTATAGAAGAGGTTTAAATAATTATGAGACCTGGTACACCAGCATTTGTTGGAGCAAGACTTAAG
>JAAXTT010000147.1 GCA_013336365.1 Peptococcaceae bacterium | reverse complement strand
AATCGCCTTTAGCATAGCCAAAATAGTTGGGTCATCATCAACGATCATAGCTCTAAAGGCAGGGGCAACATCTTCAATCTCTTGATTATCAGTGGCTATTATCGATTTATCAAAAGTATCTGACAGGTCCTGTTCAGAGGCAGTATTGTTTGAGAGGGACAATATTTTTTTTCTGTACAAATCACCTTCCTTTTCGATACTAAGAAATAATGTTTCAAGTGTAGATTGAAAGTTAGCCAACTGGAGATTTCTTTCCCGGCTCTTTTCCAGAAGCTGTGAAAGTCTCTGAAATTCCTGCTCAAGTGCTTCCCCTTCTGCAGTCAACAGAGTTAATAATTCTTCTTCCTTTTCTAGGACCCGGTTTTCTTTTTCCACCAGTTCTTCGATAAGAATGTCGGTTTCCTCAATATCATAGCCGCGGAATTTCCGTTTAAATTTCATAGTATTACCCCTCTGCTGTAATATTAGTACTATTGGAAAAGCAACAAACATTTTCCCAGGATATTTTTTACCCTTTGCAGTAAGCATATTCAATCATCTGAAGCTGTTCCAGCAGGCGATTGGTGTGGAGCTCCTCCTGCACATGGGAGTTTTCCAGTTCTCTGGAAATAGCTTGGATTTCTCTGAAGGCCTCGCTATTTCTTTGAATTTGCTCTAAATACTGAGAGATGTGAGCCTCAGTATTTTCAGCTTTTTTATTACTCAGCTCATTGATGAAATTATCAACTGCACAGCAGTCATATCCCCAAAACTGTTTATTAATACTCATTTAAAATCTCACAGCCTTTTTATTTATATTCTTTGCTAAAAGTTTCTTTCATAATGTAATATGATTTTTTTAGATATTCTCTGCTTGTAGGAATCTCCCAATTTTCCCAAGTAATAACAGCCATTTTATTTCCAGGTATTAATTTATTTTCAGCTGCCGGCAAACTGTAAATCTGACTATTTTTTTCTGCGATAACAGCGGCTTTAATTCCTGAAATATTTCTGCTGCCGTTTAAGCCATCATGCCATAAATCAGCCAGGATTTCCTTCTGTGACGGATCCTTTATATTTAACAGAAGCCAAGGGATTCGGATCTCCAGAGCATTTTCCAAGGGGTTGTAAATATAATCTGCCAAAGAATTATAATCTGCAGCTTCTGGGTTGCCGTTACCCAATCTAAGCTTGCCTGCTTCATAATATTTAAATTCCACCTTTTCACCTGTGCTTGGAATCAGCATTGGTTTGGCTAGGGCAAACCTAATCGGATTATATAGTCCCGAATTTTTTTGAGCAGGAGTTTTTTGTGGTAAAAATTTATTGAGATAGCCATATTGGTAATAAAAGGGGTCATAATAACTATCTACCAAAACTCTGCTTTCCGTTTCCCTAGGTGATACAGTTATGGCAAAATCAAAGCCCAGGTCACCGGTTAATCCGGTTTTTCCCGGCAGAGTGAAGTTTCCTTGGTCAGCTATTGAGTCCAAAGCGATTGTTGTAACAGGCATTTCAGAAACCATGGGAGTATTAACCGAGTCATACTCAACCCTAAAATAAAGGTAGCATTCATCCTGGTCCTGATAAACACGCTTTATCAAGGGATTGTTATTTTTATTATCAAAGTATATGGGAGCAGTGCCCAGATATTTTTCTCCTTTTCCATCCAGAGGCATCTTATTGCTTTCAAAGCCCAGTAGACCAAAATGCTGCTCATTGGTTTGCTGATTGGACCAGTACGGTCTCCGGGATTCATTATCCAACTCCATAGTATTCCAGGTTCTTTTAAACCACTCATCCTGCCAAGTGAAAACAAAGCCCCCAAGATAGCCTTGGGCAATTATATCTTGGAATAGGCTGGAATTTATTTGTCCCTGTTGGGTATCAGTAAGACCGCCTTGATTCCAGCCATATTTGTTCTCATGAGCCTTGCCTCGGGAACTGGGAACTCCGAATTCTGCAATCAGCACCGGGATTCTGTGTGCATCTATCAGCTCATTCAGATAGGCTGCGTAGCTATTTTTATTGCCTCTGTGGTCCTTGAAGCTCTGATATTTTTCCTCATAATTTATAAAGTCGGGATAGTAGGGGTAGATATGATAGCTGGCAAAATACCCACAATAAAGTGCCTTTGTTTCATAAATGTTATTTGGGTTGATTACAACCATATCCTCTTCCTCAAAAGGCTCTGCAGGGTGTTTAAGCAAATCTGCAGTTGGCCAATTTGTGAAGCTTACCGGTCTTTGCCAGGAATATTTGTCTGTTTCATAGCTCAACAAATAGTCCATGGATTCTGCCAGCCAGATCTCAAAGGGGGAGGCTTTTTGAGAAGAGAAAAATCTTCCTTGATAGTCTTTTACATTCCGATTAAGCCGATTTGTGTTTTCTACTACAATCGGGTCCCATTCAGTTCCTGTAATCCAGCCAATCACCCAAGGTGAGATATCATACTTGTATTCCCCGGAGGCATGCCCTGCTTTGGCCGCAAGGTTTCCCTTGCCATGGATTATGTCGACAACATTCCTCATTTCCTGTTGGAAGGGCAGGATATTGTCCGGATGAAAGGCATTAAGGGTCTCGGTCATCTTTTCTTCCTCTACCCAGATGCCGTGAAATACGTAGAGTGGTGTTTTATGAGTATTGTTGTACATCCACAAGGCCTTGTAAAAATCTGGGGGATGTATAGTGTATATTCTAATGGCATTGGCTCCCATATCACCAATGTATTTAAACCAGCGATAATATTCCGGCAGGGTGATTGCAGCCTCACCCGGCCAGCTGCCGGGTTTAGCCATACCCAAATCCACACCCTTGATAACCATGTTTTCCCATTTCCCATTGTTATAAATCTGAAAACGGTTTTTTTCTATTTTTGAAGTATAGGATATGGGACCATTTTTATAGACAGATATACTTGCTGGTTGAAGATTATTTTTGTCAGCAATATCAGCCAATATTTTTTGCATCATTGGCACGTATATTTTCCAGTAAAAAGTGTTGTTGGTTCCGGGAATATGAAACTGAGCATATTTTTTGAGAAGATTAATGCCTTGATATTTGTATATAGAAGCTGTATTTCCATAATCTGCGAAATCTCCGGCAAAATAATAGGAGGTAAAGTAGCTGACATTTCTCATAATGGCAGGAAACTCTGTTTTTAATCCTAGTTTAGTCAGCTTGTCCCTTCCTGCAGAATTCAGAGAAAGAGTGTAATTGGCCAGTGTTTCTGTTCCCACTCCTGGGGTTAGCCATTCAAACCAGTAGTCATACTCAGCAGATCCCGAGGTGAATTCCTGCTGATAATTTTCTAAAAAGCTGATTTTTAAGGAGGCCTTGTCAAAATCCTTGCCCTTTTCCAGCACCTCAATCCTATTTTCATCGGAAATCAGGATATAGCCTTCCTGCATAAATTTCCAAGATTTTTTATTCTGACTTTCATAAAGCTCGGTCATCCATTTGGGGATTTCTTCCCTGTTGCTTAAGTCGGGAAAATAACGGCCGATCCAGCCGGACCACTTTACTCCTGAGATGCTTTCCAATTCTCGCCGGGAATTTGGTGAGGTTGGTGAGCCCATACTGTTAAATTCTGTAATCAAGGTATTATTATATAGATTTTTTTTAATAATACTTAGCTCATCCTGGGACAAGCCTCCGTAAATTTTTTCAGATCTTTCCTCTGTTGGTTTGCTCTTAAGGTCATCAGTATATACCCCATAGGTATCTGCCAGATAAATAAGATTGGGGATTTGACCGCTGTCTTTCAGGGCTTTGATTTTATAGGTTTTTTCATCCGGATGATAGCCGAAGTAATCAGCATTGTAGTTGAAGCCGGAATCAGTTTGCTTATTGGCAATTTTTTGATAATTCAGAATCCAGAACAGACCCTTATGCTCTCGATAATCAGTTGTTGGCACATACCTATGGGG
>JAAXTT010000146.1 GCA_013336365.1 Peptococcaceae bacterium | reverse complement strand
CTCTGTAAAGCTGTAACCATTTATTACTGCATTAACATAAAGTCCTGTGCCACCGCTTAAAATAGGCAAGCTACCGCGGGAATCAGTGTCTTTAATTGCATCCTCCGCCAGCTCCTTATACATTGCCGCATTGAAGGTTTGGTCCGGGTCTACAATATCAATCATATGATGTGGTACAAGGTTTTGCTGATAAAAATCCGGCTTTGCAGTGCCAATATTCATTTCTCGATATATCAACATGGAATCAGCTGAAATAATTTCACCATCAAGCATTTTTGCCAATTCTAATGAGATATCTGTTTTACCAATAGCTGTAGGTCCTATTAAGGCTAACAATGGTTTTTTTTTCAATACTTCATCAATCACTGTAACCCCCTTTTTCTAAAATCCCATAGGCAATCGGGGAATACTTGCTCCCTGATATTTTATTGACTCCCAATCTTGTAAATTCACTGCTGTTGGCTGATTCCTTAATAACTACCCTTTTTTTTGCTACCCTAATTGCTTCCTTGATTGTTTCACAAGATAATGGGTCTTGATTGGAAAGAGGCTTAAATGCCTGCATAGAAGGTGATTTCTTCCCCGGTATCCTAAACATCGGATCAAAATATACAATGTCTACTGAGTTATTAGGCAGCTTCTGCAAATAAGAATAATGATCCGCATTTACTACCTTTATTCGTCGCATAGAGTTGATCAAATGGAAGTCCTTATCATCCTGATAAAACTCCATTCCTTTCCTGACAATATAGCTAAGTACAGAGGAGCTTTCTATTCCGATAACACTGCCATGAACAGAAAAAAAGGCTGCTACCAAAGCATCTGAGCCTAATCCCAGGGTACAGTCCAGAACACTATCCCCCTTTTTTAAATCCATTGCTTCAATCATTTTATCCTTTTTCCCATTTAAAATTTCTTTAATTCGTAGCTTTGATAGTCCCGGATGATAAAAAAACTCACCACCTTGGTAAGAAAAAACAAGGGTGTTATTTCCGGTCACCAAAAGGCCTTGATAACAGCCTTCCCTTCTTATTTCATCCAAGGATCTACCATTCCTTAAAATAAATGGTAGATTTAAATCAGAGCTGATTTTCAAGGCCCTTTGAACCGATTTATCATCATTTCGCAAAGCAGTAGTCACTGCTATTTTATTCATTTCTGTCCTTCCCTCTGGCCGTGCTTTTCTTATAACTATGATGGTCACCTGACTCAAGTTCTTTTAAATCGCTTTCTTAGCTCTTCTTCAGTAATATAGATGATAGTCGGTCTGCCATGAGGACAAATATAGGGCAGCTTTGTATTTTTTAAGCCATCTATAATAACCTGGGCTTCCTCAAGAGTAGATTTTGTCCCTGCTTTTATTGCACCCTTACAAGCAGCTGAAGCAGCCAGCTTATCAATAAACTTGCTTTTGTCAATTTCGACTATAGGGTCCATAAGTGATTCAAGCATTTCTCTAAGTAATTCCTCAGGAGAAATTAACGGTATTCCGGCAGGAATCTCTCTAATCATTATTGTTCCGGTGCCAAAGCTTTCAATTACCATGCCAAGAGATGCCAAAATATCAATATTGCCTTCAGCCACCTGATATTCCCTCGGAGTTAGTTGAATAATCTGGGATATTAAAAGTATCTGGGTCTCAATCTTATCCCTGCTGTAAAGCTTAAGAATTTCTTCATATAAAATTCTCTCATGGGCTGCATGATGGTCTATAATAACTAAGCCCTTATGACCGCCGGCCAATATATAGGTGGAGGGGAAAAAGGCTATTGGATAGATGTCAAGAATCATATCCTCATCTTCAAATTTTCCTGTTTTGTGATTGCCGGCAGAATTTTTTTCTCTTAAATAGTTGTAGGCAATAGCCGAATCTTCAGCACAAACTGTTGGTCTACCCTCAAATATAGAGGGACTGCTACCCAGGTGATTGCTATCCCAGACTATAAATGGATCTTTTCCTTCAAAATCAGAAAGCTTATCGTTATTTTGACTGGCTGAGGTGTTTTCATAATATGCGGGAATTACCTGATCTGATCTTAAACCAGCAGAAACAGTTCTTCTAATCAAATTGAACAGCTTATTTTCTCCGGAAATTCTTACTGTCAATTTAGAAGGGTGCACATTAATATCCAATTGATCCGGATTAACATTAATCATTATTACCGCAATAGGATAGCGTCCCTTAGGAATTAACGGACCATATCCTTCAATAATTGCTGTGTTAATAATATAATTTGTAATATATCTGCCATTTATAAAAACAATAATGTTCTTCCTGTTACTTCTAGTTATCGAGGGTGGTGAAATAAACCCCCGGAATAGCAGGCTATCCTCTGAATTGCTTATTGGAATCATTTCTCTGGAAATTACCGAGCCAAATATTGACGCTAAGGTGTCAGAAAGATTATTGTTCCCCAAGGTTTTAATTATCTGCTTGTCATCAATAACCAAACTAATGCTAACATCCGGTCTGGACAAGGCCAAACGAGAAACGATGTCAGTAATATGTCCTGATTCGATATTTTTCGACTTCATATGTTTAAGCCGGGCAGGAGTGTTAAAAAAAAGCTCCTTTACTTGGATTACAGTTCCGGGAGGACAACCATGAGGACTCTGAGAAATAACTTTACCACTCTCCAGCTCAATCCTGGTTCCACTGAGCTCCTCAGGGGTTCTTGTAATCATCACAGTTCTGCTCACTGCCGCTATACTGGGCAATGCTTCCCCACGGAAGCCCATAGATACTATCTCCTCTAAATCTGAAAGAGAAGAAATTTTACTGGTGGCATGCCTCTGAAAAGCCATTATGGAATCATCCTTATCCATGCCTAGACCATTATCTGCAACCTTAATTTCATCAAAACCACCATTTTTTATCTCAATACTTATTCTTGTGGAGTTTGCATCAAAGGAATTTTCCACCAGTTCTTTAATTACTGAGGATGGTCTTTCAACAACCTCTCCGGCAGCAATCTGGTTTGCTGTTACCTCATCAAGAAGCAAGATCTTGGGCATATCTCTATACCCCCAGTTTTGGTCCTTCAGATTTCCATTCCTTCTTTTGGGCAAGATCATAGGAAAAACAAAGATCATTCACTTTATCCTGAAGCATAACCAGGTTATATTTCCCTTGAGAAAGCATGCCTTCCTCATAAAGCTCATACCCTTCCGCTATACATCCCTGACAGGCGCCAATAGGAATAGAAATTGCCAACAGGGTGGCGAAGTTGCCTAAATCTCTGGTTGCTTTTGATTCAATCATTAAATATCCGGAACAATTTGTACACATTCTGACTTTTTCTGTTTGAGCTTCCTCAATATAGTCTGTATCATAATATATTTCCTTCTCAACCTGATAAAATTTACCCGAGCCGAATTTTTCTTGAATATCTACACTATCCTTACTTTCCCAGATATAAAGCATTTTTTCTACCATTCTCTGTACCTGAGCAAACTTATCGGCACCTTCGAAAAAATTTGCATTCTCCAACTCGGGCTCTATCACATTGGAATAGTCAATCCCTGCCAAAGCCATAAGAATAGACATATTGACATAAGGAAGTGCTGTTTCTATTGCATAACCACCCTCCAATACCGCCAAATGAGGATTTAGCTTTCTGGTAAAGTCAGCATAACCACGAGCAGTAAACTTCATGCTACCCAAAGGATCAGTAAAATGATTATCCTGACCGGCAGAATTTATTATAAAATCCGGTTTAAAGTCCTTAATAATCGGCAAAACAAGATTGTCCACCACATAATTAAAGGTATTGTCCGCCATTCCCGGAGGCAGGGGAATGTTGATAGTTCTTCCATAAGCTCCCGGACCCCCTAATTCATTAATAAAGCCTGTTCCGGGATAAATTGTATTGCCGTCCTGATGAAAGGATATAAAAAGCACATTAGGATCATGATAAAAT
>JAAXTT010000038.1 GCA_013336365.1 Peptococcaceae bacterium | reverse complement strand
AACCTGAATACCTGTATCGAGGCAGTGAACGAGCTGGTAGCAGATGCCGATATGCTGGCAGTGGCAGCAGTAGAGGGCAGACTTGCCACCAGGGCAGATGTATCCAAGCATGGAGGAGATTTCGCCAAGATAGTAGAGGGAGTAAACAACACCCTGGATTCAGTAATCGGACCGCTTAATGTGGCAGCGGCCTATGTGGACAGGATTAGTAAGGGAGATATACCGGATAAGATAACCGACAGCTACAACGGCGACTTCAATAATATCAAGAATAACCTTAATACCTGTATCGATGCAATCAATGAAATGATTAACGACGCAGAGCTTTTGGCCAAGGCAGCAGTGGAAGGAAAACTTTCTACCAGGGCAGATGCCTCCAAGCACAATGGAGATTACTTCAAGATAGTGGATGGAGTAAATAAAACCTTGGATGCAGTAATCGAACCAATCCAGGAAGCCCTTGGAGTTCTAGAGGAAATGTCCAGAGGAAATCTGCATATAAATATAACAGGAAACTATATGGGAGACCATGCCAAGATCAAAGAGGCTCTTAATGATACCATCAACACAATCCAGGGCTATGTGGCTGAGATTTCCAGCACCCTTACAGAAATGGCAGATGGCAATCTGGTGGTAGGAATAGAAAAGGAATATCGAGGAGACTTTGCTGAGATCAAGGGAGCGTTAAATAACATTATAAGGTCTTTAAATGAAGTGTTGAATGAAATCAATAATGCTTCAGAGCAGGTAGCATCAGGCTCAAGACAGGTATCAGACTCAGCCCAGGCATTGTCTGCAGGCTCAACGGAGCAGGCAAGCTCAGTAGAGCAGCTAAGTGCCTCAATGGAGCAGATATCAGTTCATACAAAGCAAAATGCAACCAACTCAACTAACGCCAACGAGCTAGCTTTGGCAGCCAGAGATGATGCTGTTAGAGGGAATGAACAAATGAAGGAAATGCTTAACTCAATGGATGAGATCAATGAATCCTCGGGAAATATCTCCAACATAATCAAGGTTATTGATGAGATTGCTTTCCAAACCAACATACTGGCCTTAAACGCAGCGGTAGAGGCAGCCAGGGCAGGTCAACACGGAAAAGGATTTGCTGTAGTGGCAGAAGAGGTAAGGAATCTGGCAGCCAGATCTGCAGATGCAGCAAAGGAAACCACCAGCTTGATTGAGGGATCAATCAAAAAGGTTGAGGTAGGAACAAAGATAGCCAATGATACTGCAGAAGCACTAGCAAAGATAGTGGATGGAGTAGCAAAGGCAGCCACCTTGGTGGGTGAGATTGCAGTAGCCTCAAATGAACAAGCAACAGGAATAGCTCAGGTAAATCAGGGGATTCTGCAAGTATCAGAGGTAACTCAGTCCAACTCGGCAACCTCCGAGGAAAGTGCGGCAGCCAGTGAAGAGCTGTCAAGCCAGGCAGAGATATTAAGAGAGATGGTCAGCAAATTCAGACTAAAGAAGAGCATGGGATCAAAGGGTTTTGATGATATAAGCCCTGAGGTGCTGAGGATGTTGGAAAAGATGTCAGATGACAACCGGACCATGGCTTTGGCAGAATCAAGCGATAAATCCGGAGGAAAAAAAATATCTTTAAGTGATAATGAATTTGGGAAGTATTAATTAGGACTGAAAATCAAGTCAGTTGAAATGCAGATAAGCTGGAGAGAGCTCAATGGAGCTCTCTCCAGCCATATCCTAATTGGGTGGGGTAAAATGATAATTACAGAACAGGAATTTCAAAGCTTGGCTGGATACATTAAAAAAAATTATGGCATTAATTTGAAGGATGAAAAAAAATCCTTGATGACCAGCAGGCTGCAAAATGTATTATCAGAAAAGAAATTCGCCAGCTTCTCCGAGTACTTTGAGTATATTATTTCTGACCGCACAGGTGAGGCAGTTATTACCCTAATTGACAAAATAACCACCAATCATACATATTTCATGAGAGAAGCAGAGCACTTTTATTATTTTAGAGATAAGGTCCTTTCTTATCTGAAAAACAGTGTAAAAAGCAAGGATTTGGCTATCTGGTGTGCAGCATCCTCCTCAGGAGAAGAGGCATATACCCTGGCCATGATAATAGATGAATTTTTTGGCAAGGAAAAATTTTGGTGGGATACCAAAGTTCTGGCGACTGATATATCGGAAAAGGTTTTGACAATAGCTAAGCGTGGCCATTATAGTGATAGTAAAATTGCTCCATTGCCCACTAACTGGAAACACAATTATTTTAAAAAAGTTAGTAGCGATACCTGGACAGTGGTTGATAAAATAAAAGAAGATGTCGTTTATAGGAAGTTTAATCTTATAGAACCGGTATTTCCTTTTAAAAAAAAATTCCATACTATTTTTTGCAGAAATGTAATGATATATTTTGATAATAAAACCAGAGATGAACTTGTTGAAAAATTCTATGATTCAATGGAATATGGTGGATACCTTTTTATTGGTCATTCAGAATCACTTGACAGGCAAAACCCTAGGTTTAAATATATCTCACCGGCAATTTACAGGAAAGAGTGATGATGGAAAAATATAGCTCCAAGGGTGGTTATCTGTGTCTAATAAAAAAATCAGAGTAATGATAGTTGACGATAGTATGGTTTCCAGAGAAATTTTATCCAGAGGAATTTCATCAGATCCGGCTATTGAAATAGTTGGAAAGGCAGTTGACCCCTTTGATGCCCGGGATAAGATTTTGGAGTGCAAACCGGATGTTATGACCTGTGATATCGAGATGCCTAAAATGAATGGTATTGAGTTTATCAAAAGACTTTTGCCTCAGTATCCGATTCCTATCATAGTAGTAAGTACTGTCAGTGAAGCAGTTTTTGAGGCAATGAATGCAGGAGCAGTTGATTTTGCAACTAAACCTGATGTCCAATGTCCCAAGGGTGTTGAAGCATTTATTATTGATTTGATTGCAAAGATAAAGGTAGCATCTCAAGCTAAGATTAAAAAGGCCTTGCCATTGGCAACTTCTTCGGCTAATTCAGCCACCTCGGTCATGCCATCTGACCCACTCAGAGGTAAAACAACAGTGCCTTCACCGGACAAAATCATTGTTATGGGTGCATCTACAGGTGGCACCGAGGCATTATATTCTGTATTGAAGGCCCTGCCTGAAAATATACCGGGCATATTAATTGTTCAGCATATCCCTCCGGTTTTCTCAAGATTATTTGCAAATCGCCTCGACACACAAACCAAGCTTAAGGTTAAGGAAGCTCAAACAGGAGATTATGTTGAACAGGGAAGGGTTTATATTGCTCCCGGGGATAAGCATATGAGAATCGTTAAAATTGGAGAAAAATACAAGATTGAATGCTTTAGTGGAGAGAAGGTCAATGGACATTGTCCTTCTGCTGATGTTTTATTTTCTTCCGCTGCCAAGGTTGCCGGTAATAATGCAATGGGCGTGATTTTAACGGGAATGGGCTACGATGGAGCTAAGGGGCTGATGGCAATGAGACGACGAGGTTCCAGAACTATAGGCCAGGATGAAAGCTCTTCAGTCGTATATGGTATGCCAAAGGCGGCTTTTGAGATTGGCGCTGTTGAGAGACAGGTGTCTTTGGATGCCATTCCGAGGACAATTCTATCTATACTAAAAATGTAGGTGAGGTACTTAGCCTTGCAAAAAGCTGATATTTCTGACATCGAATCTATAAATAAATTAGCAGCAACCCTATCCAGTATTGGTGATGGAGTTTTGTGCATTAATTTAAAAAGACAAATCACCTTTATGAACAATGCAGCTGAAGAGATCACAGGCTGGGAAGCCAATGAGGCATTTGATCTTTCGATAAATCAGGTATTTATTATAAAAAATTCGGATATTATTGATGCTACGGAATCCATTGATGATCTGATTGATGAGGCAATATACTATCAGAAATCAAGAGGGCTCAGAAAGCAATCCTATCTTCTCTCTAAAACAGGTCAAAAGAAATTTCTATCGGCCAGCTTTTCCCCAATCAAGGACTCCATGGGAGAAATAGATGGTGTGGTTATTGTTTTCAGGGATATAAGCAATGTAACGCTGATGGAAGAAGAGTTAAAAGCAGAGAGAAATAACTTTAAAACTCAAGTTGAAAATTTACCCATAAGTATGATTATTGTTGATGAAAATTCCCAGATAAAGCAGGCTAACCCAAGATTTTTACAGATGGTCGGCAGCACAGATAATGAAATAATTGGCAAGCTTGCAGGAGAAGGTCTTTTTTGCAGCAATAGCTTAAATGATGGCTGTGGAAGTAGTGAAAATTGCGGACTTTGTATTTTTCGCCAGAATATCGATGGAGTATTGAGCTCAGGGAGATCCTCCAACGCTGTCGTCTACCAATTTTCAGTAATGGTTGATGGAAATATGCAGAAAAGATGGTTTATGTGTAGTTTTGTTCCTTTAATTATAGGAAATAGCCGACATGTCATGGTTTTGATTGAAGATATTACCGAGCTTAAAAATTCAGAAGAAAGGCTTATGATTTATTCTCTCTTATCAAAAAAAACCAAGGATATAATAATAATTAGCGATAATCTGGGCAATATTATCGAGGCTAATGAGGCAGCTATAAGTGCCTACGGTTATAGCTATAAGGAGATTACAGCTCTTAATATCAAGGATTTATTGAGAATCAGTGATTCTTTTATTGACCAGCTCAGTGAAGAGTACTTAAACAGTATATCAGTTGGCTCCTTGAATTATCGGAAGAATGGTGATTTCTTTCCGGTTGAAATTAGTTCAAAAGGCGCTGATATTGAGGGTAGAACCCTGATAGTAAGTATAATCAGGGATATCTCCGATCGGATAGAGACACAATGGGCATTGGAAAAAAGCATGGAAGATCTAAGAGAAAATGAAGAAAAATTTCGCAATCTTTTTGACAACCTTAATGATGCAATTTTTGTGATGGAGCTTACTGAGGATTGCAGCCAAATCAAGGGTATAATTGAGGTCAATGAAACTGCATGCTCTCGTTATGGATATACAAAAGCAGAATTTATGGGCAAGACCCCACAGTTGTTTAATAGTCGTGAAAGCAGTAGTAGTATTGTTAAAATATTGAAGAAATTGACCTATGAGAATCATATTACTGTTGAATCGATGCATTTAACCAAGGGTGGAAGGGAAATACCTGTAGAGATAAATGTCCATCGATATATACTCCAAGGAAAGAATGTAATCCTTTCCATCGCCCGTGATTTGACGGAACGAAAAAAGGCTGAAAGCACTATCAAAGAGCATCAGGTTAAGTACCATTCCCTATTTATGAATATGAGAAGCAGTATCAGCTATAACAAAATAATCCTTGATGAATCGGGAAATCCCATTGACTATCTTATTCTTGAGGCCAATGATGCCACTTTTGAGCTTACAGGTCTGAGTAAGGAGAATATGATTGGGCTAACCTACTCGGAAATTTGCAAGCATTATGATTATTCCTTTGATAAAGAGAGAATTCAGATGTATGGTGTAGCTGCGATAAAGGGAAGCAATTTTTACATTAGTGAATCCTTTTCAAAAACCTGGAACAAGTGGGTTGAAATTGCAGTATATAGCATTGAAGAGCAGTATTTTGCTGTAATACAAACAGATATTACCCAAAGAAAGATAGCAAAGGAAGAGCTTAAAAAGGCAAAGGATCGTGCTGAATCAGCCAGCAGAGCAAAAAGTGAGTTTCTGGCCAACATGAGTCATGAAATAAGAACTCCGATAAATGGCATGGTGGGCATGGTTGATTTAACTCTCCTGACTGATCTTGATTATGAGCAGAGGGATAATTTGGTCACAGCAAAATCCTGTGCCAATTCACTGTTGAAAATAATTGATGATATTCTTGATTTTTCCAAGATGGAGGCAAGTAAGCTATTTATTGAAAATATCGACTTTAATATCAATATATTGATAGAAGAGATAACGAAAGCTCATTCTGTTCAAGCCAAGGAAAAAGGATTGGAGCTGAATTATACCTTCTCCTCATTAATTCCACATTTCTTAAAAGGAGATCCAAATCGACTGACCCAGGTAATTAATAACCTGCTTAATAACGCAATAAAGTTCACAAGCGTTGGAGAGGTTTCCATTACTATAAAGCAAAAATCAGTATCAAAAGGCTTAGTTTCCTTGGTTTTTACTATTTCTGATACAGGTATCGGTATATCCGAGGATGAAATGACCAACTTATTTAAACCCTTCAGTCAGGTTGATGGCTCAATAACCAGAAAATATGGGGGTACTGGACTGGGACTGGTAATTAGTAAGCAGCTGGTGGAAATTATGAATGGCAAGATGTGGGTTGAAAGTGGAAAGGACAAGGGAACAAAGTTTTATTTCAGTCTTGATTTTGCTTTAGGTGAAGAGCCGAGAGCAATTGAAACAGTTATCAGAGCTGATAAGTCAACCCAAACATTGAGCATACTACTGGTTGAGGATGAACCTATAAATCAGCAGGTCACCATGAGAATGCTGAAAGAAAGAGGACACTTGGTTGATGTGGCCAACAATGGACTGGAGGCTTTGGATAGGCATAACAAAAATGATTATGATGTTATATTTATGGACATCCATATGCCTATTATGGACGGGATTGAGACGACAAAGCATATCAGGGAAGGTAACCATAATAAAGATGTTGTTATTATTGCCTTAACAGCATATGCCTTGCAGGGGGACAGGGAAAAGTTTCTTAATCTTGGAATGGATGAATATCTTTCAAAGCCTGTAAATTCAGAGATGCTATTTCATTTTCTGGATAAGGTAATGGAATCAGATAGCTCTTTAAAAGATATCAGCAATAAAAAGGTAGCTGTTGATGAAAATGGCAATATTATTTTCTTTGATGAATTAGAGGATATTGCTTTAGAACAAGTTATTCCGGTTGTTGAGCAAATAGAAGCATGTTTAAAGAGAATGGATTTTTTGATAAGCAATAATCATCTTTCAGCAATGGAATATGTTGCAAATCAAATAAAAAATCTTTCCGGTCAAATCAATGCTGAGGAATTAAAATTTGTTGCCTTTAAAATTGAATTAGCAGTAAGGAGAGGTGAGTTAAGAGACGCAGTTGATTATGTGGAAAAATTGCAGTACGAGTTCAACACACTTAGGAAATCATTTGTAAATCATAAAACGGAGGTCTAAATTATGAAAATATTAATTGCTGAAGATGATCTTGCCAGTCGTAAGTTTTTAGGTAAGTTTCTAAGTAAATATGGGGAATGTGATATGGTAGTCGATGGCTTGGAGGCTATTGATGCTTATATGATGTCTTTAACTGAAGGGGTGCATTATGATGTGGTTTTGTTGGACATAATGATGCCAAAGGTTGATGGAGTCAAGGTGTTAAAAGCCATCAGAGACCTTGAGAAGCAAAAGGGGCTACTTCCTGAGCAGCAGGCAAAGATAATAATGACAACAGCCCTTTCAGAAACAACCCTTGTTCAGACAGCCTTTGAATATGGTTGCGAAGCATATGCTGCAAAGCCATTGGATACCAATAAATTGATTGAGGTAATGAGGAAGCTGGAGTTAATCGATTAATCCGGTAAAATCAAACCTTTCCCCTGTCCGGGAGCCTTTTCAATGTCTATTATAGGCAATTCCCGCAGGAAGTATTTTTTCAAAGAATAAAAGTGTTATTATTGAAGTACTTATTCAATAATAACACTTTTTTGTGACCTCCCATGGGAGGTTTTTTTTTGAATTAATGCAGTAAAAAAGGTTGCGTAATTAGCCAACATAAAAAGACTATAACCTTGAAAAGTTATAGTCTTTTTTATGGACACTTTTGGAGGCGACACCCGGATTTGAACCGGGGATAAAGGATTTGCAGTCCTCTGCCTTACCACTTGGCTATGTCGCCACATAAAATGGAGCGGAAGACGAGATTCGAACTCGCGACCCTCGCCTTGGCAAGGCGATGCTCTACCACTGAGCTACTTCCGCATGTTGTTGCTTATTAAATTATTTGCCTGGTGCCACGGGCCGGAATCGAACCAGCGACACGCGGATTTTCAGTCCGCTGCTCTACCGACTGAGCTACCGTGGCAATTTGGCGGAGCTGACGGGACTTGAACCCGCGGTCTCCGGCTTGACAGGCCGGCATGTTAACCACTACACCACAGCTCCGGGTGGTCAGCATGTAAACCCCATTGTTTGTTGCCCTTGCTGACATTGATAAGTATACAAAATCTCAAGTTAGAAGTCAAATAATATTTATCCAGTTTTTTTACATTATTTCTCTGTATTTATCAGGCAGGATATTGGAATAATCAGCTTGAATATTTATATATCGGTAATATAAAAAGTTCTAATTGTTTTTATATATAATATACTGTTAAGAAGAAAAATTATTTCAGATTAGAATTTTATTTGTGGTAAACAAAATCCATACAGAGGTGATTATGTTGATAGATAAGGCGATACTGAAGGAGATACTTGAAATTGCCTTGGAAAATGGCGGAGACTTTTCGGATATATTTATTGAACATAGAAACGCTACCGGTATCAGCTGTGAAGGTGGGAAAATAGAAAAGGTCCACTCAGGCTTAGATGCAGGAGCAGGGATAAGGGTTTTAGCCGGAGATTCCACAGCTTATGCCTACACTAATGATTTAAGTCGGAAGGGTCTTGCCGATGCTGCACTTATTGCCAGTCGTGCGGCTCAAGGCAGTAAAAAGGATTATAATATTGATCTTAGAAAGTTGGAGCCGGTAGTCAAGTTTAACTTTGGCCTCCGCCCTGACAAGGTTAAAACAGAAGAGAAGGTAAAGGTTGTGGAGGCGGCAGACAGAAGCGCCAGAGAGGTTTCTGCCCAACAGATAAAACAGGTAATGATTGCTTATGGTGATGTTATTCAAAATATTACTATTGCCAATAGTGACGGTGATTTTGTTGAGGATGAAAGGATTAGAACCAGATTTGCAGTTCAGGTGGTGGCGGCCAAAGATGGAACCGTTCAAACAGGATATGACGCAGCGGGAAGCATGGCTGGCTTTGATCTCTTAAAAAGAAACAGACCGGAAGACATTGCAGAATCTGCTGCTGTGAGGGCAGTAAGGATGTTGGAGGCAAAGCCTGCCCCGTCCGGCAGAATGCCGGTTGTTATGGCCGGAGAGGCAGGAGGAACAATGGTTCACGAGGCATGTGGACACGGATTGGAAGCGGACCTTGTACAAAAAGAGTTGTCAGTATACTCCGGTAAAAAGGGCCAGGAGGTTGCTGCAGATTATATTACTGTAATTGATGATGCAACATTAGGCGACAGGTATGGATCCTATAGCTTTGACGATGAGGCGGTTGCCTCGGAAAAGGTTGTTTTGATTAGAAATGGTATTCTTGAGGAATTTCTCTATGATAGACTTACAGCCACTAAGGATGGAAGAAAATCAAATGGTCATGGAAGAAGAGAGTCCTACCAGCATAAACCTATTCCACGAATGGCTAACACCTATATAGCACCGGGCAAGTAGGACCCCTGCCATTTAATGAAGGAGGCAGGTAACGGAATTCTGGTGACAAAGATGGGTGGTGGTCAGGTTAACACAACTACAGGTGATTTTGTTTTTGATGTAGCAGAAGGGTTTTTAATTGAAAATGGGGAGCAGGGCTCAATGATCAGAGGTGCAACCTTGACAGGCAATGGTCCTGAGGCTTTGAGAAATATTAAGATGGTAGGCAGTGATTTAGGTTTTACCATTGGCACTTGTGGAAAAGAAGGGCAAGGGGTTCCGGTCAGTGATGCTCAGCCAACCTTATGGATTGAGGACATAATTGTCGGAGGTACAGTTCACTCTAAAGGAAATGGCAAGATAAAGCGAGTATGATTTTATTTGAGGTGATTTAGTGAAAAAGAGCCAGCATTTAATCGGTCTGCCTGTAATAGAGCTGAACTCCGGGAGAAAATTGGGAATAGTTGAGGCTGTTGCAGTAAATCCTGACCGGGGATGTGTTGAGTTTTTGATTCTTGACAGAGATAAATGGTATGGCGGATTGCGTGCCATTCCTTGTGCCTCGATTTTTGGGATAGGTGAATATGCAATAACAACAGAAAAAAGCACGGACATTTTTGCAGTCTGTGAAAACAGTGAATTAATAGCCTTGCTGGAAAAAACGATTAATATTATTAACTCTGTGGCAATGACCAAAACCGGCAAGTATGTTGGAACAGTAACAGAGTATATGTTGGAGGAGGATACCTGTAGGATAACACGTTGTATCGTTGACTGTGAGGATGGTAAGGAAACGGTTGTACCGGGGGATAAAGTAATAACCTATGGTTCGAAATCATTGATAATAGATGACGATTGTCAGTTTTCTGAGAAGGTGGGCAAGCCACGGGTAAAGGAGGCAAAAGAACCCCTTTCCCCGGAGGATTTTTTTGACTTATCAGAGGCCTTTGATGCCCGGCAAAGACAATTTCTTATCGGCAAGAGGGCTGCTAGGAGAATGATTGGCGATAGCTTCCAGATTATCATTGATGAGGGGGAAATAATCACTGATGAAGTGATTGAAAAAGCCTCTGCAATGGATAAATATATTGAGTTGACCATGAATGTTCTTGCAGAGGAGGACTAATAATCAGTTATGCTTGGCTATTCAATCAGAGACTGTTGGTAGAGCATCTCCTCAAAGCCTTTGATAAAAGTATCAGAAACTCTTGAGCCTATTCTTACCATAAGCATATTGGCAGGATGCTCAAGTATTTCCGGGTCATCAGTTCTCCTACGCTTAAAGTTTACTGATGAAAAAAGCTTGGTAAGCATTCTTTGATAATTCCAGACATCAAGCTTGCTGTCCCTTAAGTCCCAGTGCCAAGTGAATTCTGTTGTGATGACGATATAATTTTCCAGGTCTTCATTACTGAATGCCGCTTTCAGTACCTTAGA
>JAAXTT010000145.1 GCA_013336365.1 Peptococcaceae bacterium | reverse complement strand
AGGCAATGCCCCTTATAATCAATTATCTAAGCAGCATCATTCCTTTAACCTATTACCTGATTATTATCAGGGGCATTGTCTTAAAGGGTATCGGATTCAGCTATTTAATGCCCCAGATTATTGCCCTAATAGTTTTCTCAATAGTCCTGCTGTCCATAAGCATTGCCAAATTTAAGAAAAAAATCACTTAATCACCTTATACAGGGGGAAGCCATGAAAAACAGAATAATAGAAGGCTTTGAAAGAATTGCCGGAAAGCGTGGTTTCTATAAAGCCACTGTTGATGAGCTTTCCAGTAGTACCGGCATTAGTAAAAGAACTATCTATAAATATTTTCGCAGCAAGGATGAAATAGTTTGGGCTGTAATAGAAAAAAAAATGGGATTTATTAAATCCGAACTGGATAAGGCCCTACTTGAGGAAAATCCGGTAGATATTCTGGTTTCCTTCACTGACACCATCGCAAACTCTCTAAATGTAATAACCCCCCAAATGATGAAGGACATAAAAACTTATTATCCCGAAATATGGAATAAGATCGAGTCCTTCCGAACAGAAAAAATGCATAAGCTTGTATTTAAAATTATAGGTGAAAATAAGGAGGGCTATTTTAGGGAAATATCACCGGAGATTTTCATCACTGCTCTCCAAGCAGCCATTAGAGAGGTTGTAGAGCCAAAATTTATTTTGAACCATGGTCTTACTGCTGACAAAGCAATCATCAGCCTTTTAGAAATATTCTTCTGCGGAATTTTTACAATAAAAGGCGAGTTAATGAATAAAAAAATAACCGGAGGGTAAAATTGCCTCCGGTTATTATAAGTTTTTTTATTATGGTATTATCCTGCTGTATCCGTAGAAGTGACCGGCCCAATAGGACCCATTTACTGAGGTTACCAGAACCCCGGAGCTGGAGGTTGAACTAATAAACTTTCCGCCTCCCAGATAAATCCCTGAGTGATTTATCTGGCCACCACCTTGGAAAAATACCAAATCTCCCGGTTTTGCATCATCCCTGCTTACTGGAGTTCCTCTGCTATACTGCTCAGCCGCAGTCCTTGGCAAATTAATTCCGGTGGTATTTAAAAAAACATATTTTACATACCCAGAACAATCAAAACCTTTTTCTGATTGCCCACCATAACTATACGGTGTACCTTCCAAAGATCTGGCATAGTCTAACAATTCCTGACTACGGCTTATCCCTCTGGAAACAGTTACTGCTGGAGCATTCCCTCCATCCTTGGAAATAATTAATGACTGACCCGGATGAATAACCGTGGATTTTAGGGAATTAAGTTCTTGAATCTTACTTACTGGAACACCATTTCTATTTGCAATTGACCAAAGTGAATCCCCTGACTTGACGCTGTAGTATGTATTGGCAAATGCAGGTGCTGTAAAACAGACCAAAAGCAAACCAAACACAATACTAATAAATAGCAATTTACTGTTCTTCAAATAAACACCACTTTCCACACCTGCGAGGTTAGCTGCCGGGTTAGGACCGAAAGGTAGCCCTTTGTCTAAAAACTAGACAATTCACCCCAAAATATACGGTTCCCCCACTCTCAAAATTGAGATTCGGTGTTCTGTTACTTTATTTTTATGATATATTCAGCTATCTATTGCACCTCCTTAACACAAATTTAACACATAATTACACAATATATAATACTTCTTGTTTTGCACAGACATTACCTGCCAATTTATAACTTTTTTTTAATATTTACAAAAAAAAGTTCTCTGGGATTAATACATTATCTTTTTGACCTTATGTTTTTTACTGCATCAATAATTTTATTAGCCACTATCAGCTTGCTTAACAATGGTAGCTCTTCTACCATACCATCAGAATAAAACAGCTTGACTCTGTTGCTATCGGAACCAAAGCCCGATCCGGGTATACTTACATCATTGGCCACCAATAAATCAAGCTTTTTAGAAATCAACTTCTTCTTGGCATTTTGGTCCAAGAACTGGGTTTCCGCAGCAAAGCCTACTAAGGTCTGATCTTCTCTTTTACTACATCCAAGTTCTGCTAAAATATCCGGATTTTTAATCAGTTTCAGAGTTAAGCTTTCCCCATCTTTTTTTAGCTTTTCTGAAAAAACTGATTCACAACGATAATCTGCAACTGCAGCAGCCTTAATAATTATCTGACAATGGGGATAGTGTTTCAGAACAGCATCTCTCATCTCCATTGCTGATTCAACAATAATGCCCTCAACACCTAAAGGAATCTCCAAACAGGTAGGAGTGGAAATCAATATCGCCTGACCTCCTCTGGAATTGACGGCCTGAGCAAGAGCGTAGCCCATTTTACCTGAGCTGCGGTTGGATATATACCTGACTGGATCAATGGCCTCTCTGGTTCCCCCTGCAGTAATCAAGACTCTTAGTCCGGACATATCCTTGGCTTGTCCCAAAAGCTGCTCTATAGCATAAATAATAGTGCTGGAGTCTGATAATCTACCCTTACCATAATCACCACAGGCAACTAATCCCTGTTCCGGCTCCACAAAGTGAAAATCATATTCCTTGAGCTTTGAAATATTGGCCTGAACAATAGGGTTGGAATACATTTTTACATTCATTGCAGGACAAATAAGTACCGGGCAGTTTGCTGCCAATACTGAGGTGCTGAGTAAATCATCACCAATTCCGGCAGCGATTTTCCCAATGATATTTGCTGTAGCCGGCGCAATCAAAAATAAGTCTGCCGAAGCGGCTAACTCAATATGAGGTATTTTATGCTCTGCAGAAGAGGAAAAAAGATCAGTATGGACCGGATTCTTTGTCAGCACCTGAAAGGTAACAGGTTTGACAAATTCCGTTGCTGATCCTGTCATTATTGTATTTACTGTTGCCCCTAGGCCGGTAAGCTTACTCGCCAAATCAGCGACTTTATATACCGCAATACCCCCGGGTACACCCAGAGTAATAACTTTTCCTTTAATCATATTCTCACTTAATACCTTGTTTTGTTCTGCGAAAGGTAATTCTGCCACTGGCAATCTCTTTTAAGGCTTCGGTCACGGGCTTGCGAACTGCTATGCCATTGGTCTCGTCATCTTTATTTTCAGTAATTTTCCTGGCTCTTTTTGCTGCCATAACAACCAAAGTATACCGACTATCTACCTTTTTCATAAGCTCATCAAGGGTTACAGTATTTATCATTGTTCCTCCCAAAATCTATCGTTTATTTGTGTATATTTATTGTTTCCAACAATCTGCAAGCTTAAACCTGCTACTGCGGCTTTGCTCTGCCATAATTATTGATCTTACTCTGGCAACAGTTTCCTCGAGATTGTCATTAATTAAAACATAATCATAGCTTGAAATATAACCCAATTCAGTGTCCGCCCACATTATTCTTTTATCTATCTCCTGTTGGCTTTCTGTCTTTCTTTCTGCAAGTCTTTTATATAAAATCTCCCTGGATGGAGTCAAAAGGAAGATTAGCACTGAGCCAGCAAATTTTTTCTTTACCGACACCCCACCCTGAACATCAATCTCAAGGATGACATTTTTACCTTGCTCAATAAGCTGAAGGACATTACTTAAAGGTGTCCCGTAATGATAACCGTAGATTGGTGCCCATTCTAAAAAATCACCTTTATCAATCCTGGTCTGGAATTCCTTTTCTGAAAGAAAAAAATAATCCCTACTATCAATCTCCCCGGCTCTGGGCGGTCTTGTAGTGGCAGAAATTGAAAGAGTAAGATTCAAATCAGGATTGTTATCTAAAAGCAACTTACAAACCGTTCCTTTACCTGAACCTGAAGGACCGGATATTAGGATAAGCATGCCCTTGCCACTTTCACTGTTCATTCTGGTCTTCGGCATGATGGGCAGCCTCTTTACCTACAAGACGATTGGCCACTGTTTCAGGCTGAACTGCAGAAAGTATCACATGGTCACTGTCGGTTATTATTACAGCACGAGTTCTGC
>JAAXTT010000144.1 GCA_013336365.1 Peptococcaceae bacterium | reverse complement strand
GGGGATACGATAGATTTGACCTATAATAATCTTGATCCCTATTCCAATGAAATCGGCATCCTGGTAAATACCGGAGCTACAGTGTATTATCTTGAACAAAATTTTGAAGCTCATTAATCAGTAAATAAGTTTATAAATTAGATAGTGCGACAGGGGAAAGTTTTCCTCTGTCGCATTACTATTTGGGTGTGGATTTCAGCCCTTCACTAAAGCACTTCGGTCTGAAATGTCCTCCCCCCACCAATACTCCGGCAAAGATGCTTTATATAAAATAAAGAATAGCCCAATCGAACCTCGAGAAGCCGTTTCCAACCCAATTATTTTATATTTTTTATAGAGAACCATAAAAAATGGTGGCTGACATCAAGTCAACCACCACTGAATACCATTTAAGCCTTTCCACCATCATGGGGGCCTGCAATGATTGATGGAGAGCTATTTACTCACCTTACTCGCTTGTTTAGCTTGGTCTATACTTCCATATATACGCTTATGGTGTAAGTGTTGCCATTGTCTGCGTTTTCAATCATCAGGTAGCCGTCGTTGCCTGGGTTCCCATCATTGTTGGTTGCATCAACCAAGTCCAGCAGGGTTATATTATTGTAGTCGGCAATTCCGGTCCACAGCTCGATTTTATCCTTGATTGCGGCTTCTCCGGTAATGCTGAGACCACTTTCTGCAGGCGAACCATTGATTTTGTACTCAACCAAGGTGTTTCCCCAAATATCCAGCACATCCATTACATCAATATCAGAAATTAAGGTAGTTTCTTTGCCGTTATTGACTGTGACAGAAATATCCAAGCCACTTCTTTCTACAGTTACGTATTCGTCCACATCTGAACCGGCACCAGAGCCGATATTTATGGTAACTGAAATATTCTTACTGGTATAAGAGGTTGCAGATACATAACCTGTAACTATTATTTCCTTGTCTGCTCCAAGAAGAGCCCTTAGGTTGCCAAGGCTGATTCCATTGGCGCCCAAGCCATTGCCGATAAGGGTTGCCATAGTAATTTCCTGATTTACTGCCAAATCCAATTTTTCCTGACCGGCAGCTATGAAATTAGATCCATCAACACTGACCTGAATACCTTCGATTACTTCTGATCCGCCTACTGCGTCAAAATCATAGGCAGTATATGGGTCTGTTGAGTCAGTAATGGAATTGGCACTTGATACATTTACCACAATAGAGCTTACAGCAGCTGTTGCTGTTCCACCGCCACCGCCACCACCGCCACCGGCAGGAGTTTCAGTGGTAGTTGTAGTTGTTTGAGTTGTGGTGTTAACAACACTCTGTCCGGCCACATTAGTAGTTACACTCGGTGCCACATTCACTGTGGTGGGCTGCTGGGTGATAGTTGCTCCCGAGGTATTGATGGTGGCTGTGGTTATGGTTCCTGTTCCGGTAATATTTGCTGCTGCATTAAGAGTCAGACTTTCTACCGAACCGGTGCTGGCAACCTCAACATTTACAACTGAGGCCACAGTTACCTGGGTAAAATTGCCATCCAGGGTTATATGGGCATCAGCAGGGATTATCTGTGATATTGTTACCTGCTCAAAGCCTTCGCCGGTAGAAGTTACCTCAACCAAGGTTGCCCCGGACTCCAGGGTAACGATATTGACTGTGGTAGTACCGGAGGCAACAACTCTGACCCCTTCTCTGTTTACTGTGATAGTAGCCAGGGTACAGTTATCAAGAACTACTGAATGAGCGCCACCACCGTTAATTTGGGTATTTCCTTTTACAGTTACATTTCTAAGAGTAACATCACCATCACCAATGCCCTCTGCAAGGAGCAGATTACCGGTGATTGTCATATTCTGCAAAACAACATCCCTTACATTAATGGTAACATTGCCTTCAACAGTCTGAATTCCTTCAGCAGGGCCAAAGGTTCCTGCACTGTTGTAAACTACAGTCTCTGCCTTGCTCTTTAAGGCACGGTCCAAGGTGGACACTGCCTCTGCACGAGTGATGGATTTGGTCGGACGATAAGTCTGATCAGGATAGCCATTCATCATGCCATTGCTTACCACAGCTGAAACAGAGCCTCTGCTCCACTGAGGTATGCTGCTCAGGTCAGAGAACCTGTTGATGGAAGAAAGATCGCTTGTAGCTAAATCGAGGATTTTGGCAACAACTACTGCCGCTTCCTGTCTGCTTATTTTATTGTTGGGCTTGAGAGTTCCATCTGCATAGCCGGAAATATATCCTGCTGCAACTGCCTTGCCTACCTCTCCGGCAAACCAGTCACTGGCTGAAACATCATTAAAGGCTTTGCTGCTGCTTGCTGTGTAGGCAAAGGATTTATTTACCAAGGTTATAAATTCAGCTCTGGTGATTTCCCCATCAGGCTTGAATTGTCCTGCCTGGTAACCCTTTATAAAGCCTCTTTCGCTCCAGTCAGAAATCTGGGTTTCTGCCCAGTGCCCACTTACATCTGAAAACTGGGCAAATGCCAGTCCCCCCATTGACAGCAGTAAAAGCAAGCTTACCGCCGTACAAACAACCAACCTATTAAATTTTTTCATTCATTGACCTCCCATATGTATTTTTCCTAATATTGTTCTGCAAAAAAAACCACATTATCTAAATAACTCTGTATGCCTTGTATTATAAGCCATTTTTCCTGATAACTCCAGCCTCATTTCCCAAAAATTGAAGTTTTTCCTAATTTTTGGTTTTTTTGCCAATTATTTTTCCGGTAAAATATACCAGGTTGCCGATGGCAACACCGGCACTGTCAATAAAAATATCTGCCAGCTGAGCACCTCGACCGGGTACAAAGGATTGATGGAACTCATCAATTATTGCATAGCAGATGCAAATAAGCAGAGTAAGAAAAAACAGCCGGACCCCCTTGGCACCATTTAAGGCCAGGGCCTTGGCAGTTAAAACAGCCAGAAGAAAATAAACCAGGCCATGAGCATATTTTCTAACCAAGGAATTGAATTGATCCACCAGGACCTCTCGGGATATCTGAATATCTATCTGGGAAAATCTTTCTGCCAGCCTCAAAATAAGCCTGGAAACCCTTTTGCTAAGCTCATCAGACTGATAGGCAGGCTGGGAGGAAAAGAAAAAAATCGTTCCCATTAAGATAATTACTGCCAGCCACCAGATATATTTATAACTTCCTTTGTTGAGCATTTTTCTCCAGCCTTTTACTTAAGATATCTCTCTGCTCCTGATAACCGGGCTTACCCAAAAGTGCATACATATTTCCCTTGTAGCCTTCCACCCCGGGCTGATCAAAGGGATTGACCCCCGACAAATAACAGCTCATGGCACAAGCTTTTTTAAAGAAATATACCAGCTGACCAAAATAGTATTCGGAAATCTCGGGAATACTGACCAGCAGATTGGGAACTCCACCATCAGTATGGGCAAGGGCTGTGCCCTCCATCCCCTTTTTTGTAATCCAACCCATTTTTTTACCGGAAAGATAGTCCAGACCGTCAAGATTGTCCGGATCTCTGATAATCTCAAGATCAAGATTTTCCTTTTCTATATTTAGCACTGTTTCAAAAATATTTCTTTTTCCTTCCTGAAGTAGCTGGCCCAGGGAATGAAGCTCAGATACAAATTCCACCGCCCCGGTAAAAAGCCCTTTGCCCTCCTTACCTTCACTCTCGGCAAAAAGCTGTCGCCACCACTGGGCAAAGAAATATAAAGAAGGCTCATAGTAAGCCAGCAACTCTATTTCCATCCCCCGGTCTTGGAGAATATTGCGAGCAACCCCATACTGATAGCAGGGATTATCCGCCAGCTCTTCACAGTTATACCGGTTGCAAGCATCAGCAGCACCCTCCATTACCTTGAGAATATCAATTCCGGCCACAGCCATGGGTAGCATACCCACAGGAGTAAGTACAGAATATCTGCCACCAATGTCCTTAGGAATGGCAAAGGTCTGATAGCCCTTATCTGTCGCCCTCTTAGAAAGCTGGCG
>JAAXTT010000143.1 GCA_013336365.1 Peptococcaceae bacterium | reverse complement strand
GGAGCTGAGATAATCAATAAAGGAATTGCCGTCCTCATCTTCAATAATGGCCCCCTTGCCTCGTTTTATAAAAAGAGGGCTTGAATTCACCGATTTAAATGCCCTTACCGGGCTGTTAACCCCACCGGGCATTATTTTTTGTGCCTGAGCAAATAGCTCTACAGATATTTTATTTTCCAATTAGGCAACCTCCCGGAAAATTATTCAAAATATTTCATGCTGGTTTTCTTGAATTCCTTAGTGCTGAAGAGAAGCTTATACTCCATAACACCGGAGGCCTCAGCCATATTATGGGAAATTTCAAAACACTCTTCCCTGGAGCCTCCATGAATCATGGTGTAAAGATTATATTTCCATTTATCATTAGTTTCACGTTCGTAGCAATGACTCACCTGTTCGTTGCCGGCAAAAAGCTTGCCTACCCTTGCCAGGTCAGCTTCCGGCACAATCCAGACCACCATAGCATTGGCACTGAAGCCTAATTTTCTGTGCCTTACCGAACCGGCAATTCTTCTGATCATTCCACGGTTTTTCAGGTTTTTTATCCTAGCCAAAACCTCTTCCTCTGACAAGCCGATATTTTCAGCTATTTGTAAATAAGGTCTGCCAACCAAGGGCAATCCTTTTTGCAGCTCTTTTATTATCTTTATATCTGCAGGAGTGAGCATTCTATTTTTCCTCCACATTAAAATTGACCTTAATTTTATAAAGTCTGGTTGAAGGAAGATTGATAATATCCTCAATTCCGGTACGGTGTTTTATTTTTGAAAGTACCTGCTCTATCTCATCCTTGCTTTTTGCCAACAGGGTAAACCAGATATTATATTCATGATCCCGCAAATAGTTATGAGTTACTCCGGAAAAACTATTGATTACCTCAGCTGTCACCTCAATTTTTTCAGGAGGAGCTTTGACCCCACAGAGAGTTCCTGTATAACCCAGTTTTCTGGAATCAAATATTCCCCCCAATCGTCTTATTGCACCCAGATTAATCAATCTTTCAAGCTTGGATAAAATTTCCTTTTCCGTAATTCCCAGTTTTTTTGCCAGGGCTTTATAGGGCTCAGGCTCTAAGGGAATATCCAGCTGAATTAAATTTATAATCTCTCTGTCTAATTGATCAATTTCCATAACTGCCTCCCATGCTGACAGGAATGTCCATAATTATTCTTTATGCTGACACCATGGCTCCTCAGCCATAAAATCCCCTGAATAAAATAACGCCCTTGCCCGGCAGCCCCCACAGATTCTACTATAGCTACAGCTTCCGCAAGATCCCGTATATTCCATTGTTCTAAGGCGGTTAAAAACCGTGCTCTCTTTCCATATCTGAGAAAATGCTGTTTCTCTCACATTGCCGGCACTTATCTCCATATATGCACAGGGCTGTACATTGCCTACCGGGCTGATGATACAGTAGTCTGTACCCGCCAAACATCCTCTGCTGAATCGGGTTTTTACCCCCATTTCCTCTGCAACTCTTATAAATTGGGGTGCACAGGTAGGCTTCAGCTCTATTGGGACCTTCTGCTGTTTCAACATAATTCTCTTTAACAAATCTTCATACTTTTCAGCTCTTAGGGTTTCAGACTCAATATCCACGCCTCTCCCTGTGGGAACAAGAAAAAAAACATGATGGGCAATTGCCCCTGCGTTAACTGCAAAATCAGTTATATCCTCTATTTCAGGATAATTCCAATCAACAACTGTAGTGTGAATTTGAAAAGGAAGCCCTGCCTCTTTACATAGCTCCATCCCCTTAACTGCCTGCTTCCAGGCTCCCGAATGACCTCTGAATCTGTCATGTTTCTGAAAATCTATGCTGTCAAGGCTTATGCCGATAGCTGCAACCCCGGATTTCTTAAGATTTTTTGCCATATTGATATCAATGAGAGTGCCATTGCTACCAAAAACCGGCCTTAAGCCTCTTTTTACCGCATGCTCTACAAGTGTTAGAATATCTCTTCTCATCAATGGTTCTCCACCACTGAAAATCATGATCTTAAACCCTGCCTTGGCTATTTCATCAATCAGATTCAAGCCCTCAGCAGTGCTAAGCTCATCCTCCATTTTTACACCGGCATCACGGTAACAGTGTTGGCAGGAAAGATTGCAGGAATTCGTTGTGTTCCATGAAATAATCAATTAACAGTCCTCCCGTATCCATCCGGCAACGTCCTTGGCATGATAGGTAATTATAATATCCGCTCCTGCTCTTTTGAAGCCAGTCAAGGTTTCCATTACTACTGCCCGTTCATCAATCCAGCCCATTTTGGCTGCAGCCTTTACCATGGAATACTCTCCACTTACATTATAAACCGCCAATGGAGAGTTGAAGTTTTCCTTAATCATCCTTATTACATCCATATATGCCAAGGCAGGTTTAACCATTATAATATCTGCACCCTCATCAACATCAAGAGCGGTTTCCCTTATTGCCTCGAGTCCATTGGCAAAGTCCATTTGATAGGAACGACGGTCCCCAAATTTAGGTGCTGAGCCTGCGGCCTCTCTAAAAGGTCCATAATAAGAGGAGGCATATTTAACTGAATAGGCCATAATAGGAATGTTTTGAAAGCCCTGTCTGTCCAGCTTATCTCTGATTACTGCGACACTGCCATCCATCATATCACTTGGGGCAATAATATCTGCCCCTGCCCTTGCGTGAGACAGGGCGGTTTTTGCCAATAGCTGAAGACTTTGATCATTTAATATCTCATTTTCTTCTATTATGCCGCAATGACCATGGTCGGTATATTCACAAAGACAAACATCTGTTATAACAATTATTTCCGGATATTTTGCCTTTATTGCCCTTACTGCCTGCTGAACAATTCCTTCCTCATCATAGGCTCCCGATCCTACAGAATCCTTTTTTTCAGGAATGCCAAACAGCAACACGGCGGGTATTTTTAATTCTATTATTTGACTGATTTCAGCAAGAAGGAGATCCAGGGAAAAATTATACACCCCGGGCATGGAAGTAATCGGTTTCTTAATATTGTTACCATAGGTAACAAATAATGGATAAACCAGGTCATCGACTGAAAGCCTGTTCTCTCTGACCAGTCTTCTGATATTTTCCTTATATCTCAAACGCCGAAGTCTAATCCTTGGAAATTGCATTTTTATATACCCCCTAGCGATCTCCCTTGTTAGTAAATACCGATTTCCTCATCAGTCAAGTAACAGGCAGGATCCTGGGCCCAAAAATCACCGTATACCGCCTCAGCTCTTGCCCTAAAATTACCGTTACATATGCTCAGCCATTTACATTTACTGCAACGTCCCTTTAACAGAGCAGATCTGTTTTTCAAGCCTGCCAAAATTGGATTTGATGTGTCTGACCATATTTCAGAAAATTTTCTTTCTACTGCATTGCCAAGAATATGCTCCGCAGTAAACTGATCGGGATGAACATTTCCTGACCAGTCAATCTGTCCGAAAGCTATCCCTGATCTATTGCCACCATTTATTTTCAAGAGATTGAGCACCTCCCCTGCCAGAGGGGAATTCTCCTTTACCAGCTTTAAATATAGATATACCCCATCACAATGATTATCAACTGTTAATACCTCAACAGGTCTGCCCTTTTTAATCAGCTTTTCAGTTCGCCTGATAATCAACTCCAAGGCCGCACGGGTCTGCTGATGAGAAATGTCCTCCTCAAGCATATTGATGCCTCTGCCGGAGTATACCAAATGATAGAAGCAGATTCTTGGAATGCCCTCAGACTCTACCAAATCGAAAATATTATCAAGCTCATGGTAATTACTTGGGTTTATCGTGAAGCGCAAACCTGTTTTTTGACCAACCTCCCGACAGTTTCTGATGCCTTCCAAGGCAGCTAGAAATGCACCCTTGCGACCTCTAAAGCTGTCATTGGTTTCATCAAGTCCGT
Source organism: Peptococcaceae bacterium (assembly GCA_013336365.1). Taxonomy (GTDB): domain Bacteria; phylum Bacillota; class Desulfotomaculia; order Desulfotomaculales; family Desulfocucumaceae; genus JAAXTT01. The sequence goes on along the minus strand of JAAXTT010000143.1, from coordinate 75 downwards.
CCAGGCTTATTCCCACATAGCTGGCACCCAGTTCTTTTATCCTTTTTGCCTTGGCCAGATCGATCAAGGTACCAT
>JAAXTT010000142.1 GCA_013336365.1 Peptococcaceae bacterium | reverse complement strand
CAGCTCATCATCATTTATAAATATAGTGACCGGTGATTCAAGTACTACTTGGTCCTCAGTGAATTCAGAGGACTCGCCCAAATATCTCTTTAGCTGGATTTTTTCAGTGCGATTCATAATTCCTCCCTAAAAATAGTTAAGTATAATAATAAGGTTATATTCTTTTTAAATCAACAAAAACAGGAGGCAGTTAATGTTTAGAGTTGGAATTTTGACCGCCAGTGACAAGGGTGCGGCGGGTTTAAGGGAAGATCTTGGGGCAAAGCTTATAGAGGAAATTTTTTCTGATCTGGGTTGGAGGGTTTCTTCCTATAAAATGGTTCCAGATGATCAGCAGACTATTGCCCGGACCCTTATATCTATGGTAGACAATGAAGAGCTTGATTTGATACTGACCACCGGAGGCACAGGTTTTTCTCAAAGAGATGTGACTCCCGAGGCTACAAGGTCTGTTATTCAAAGAGAGGCTCCCGGTATTTGTGAAGCAATGAGAGCAGCTGGCTTTAAAAACACACCCAGGGCAATTCTCAGCAGAGCAATTGCAGGGATAAGGTATAATACCCTAATAATAAACTTACCCGGCAGTCCGAAGGGTATAAGGGAGAGTCTGGAGGCTGTTATAGATGTTTTGCCTCATGGTTTGGAAATACTTACCGGCAAGAGTGGTGAATGTGGTGAGGGTTGATTGTATAGGAGCCCTTGATTCTTTTGGTTTACAGCAATAATAAATTAAGGTTGGGCATAATTATAAGATAGAAGGAGAAAAAGCGAGAAAGACAGATATATTTATCATTAGTAGCTGATAGTTGTTGTTTTTGCATTCTAGTCAAGTTTGCTTTGGAATTTCTTGGTCAATTATTATTATAGATGACAATTAGCACTCACTCGCATTGAGTGCTAACAAATAAAACTGATAAAAATTATAAGGAGGTTTTTTAAATGATCAGACCTTTAGGTGAAAGGGTAGTTGTAAGACCCCTGCCAGGTGAAGAGGTAACTAAGGGAGGTATTGTAATTCCCGATACAGCCAAGGAAAAGCCACAAGAGGCAGAAGTAGTTGCAGTGGGCTCAGGCAGACTTTTGGATAGTGGAACAAGGGTAGCTATCGATTTGAAGGTTGGAGACAGAGTATTGTTTTCAAAGTATGCAGGAAATGAAGTAAAAATTGATGGCGTAGACTATCTGATTATGCGTGATGCAGATATTCTTGGAGTTATCGAATAAATAATACTAAATAAAATACATCAGAAAGAGACTGGGAGGTCAAAAGATGGCTAAGAATATTGTATTTCATGAGGATGCACGACGTGCCCTGGAGCGTGGAGTAAACGCTTTGGCTGATGCGGTTAAGGTAACCTTGGGCCCTAAGGGTCGTAATGTTGTTTTGGAGAAGAAGTACGGTGCACCTTTAATTACTAATGATGGTGTTACTATCGCCAGAGAGATTGAGCTTTCAGATCCTATGGAAAATATGGGAGCTCAGCTGGTTAAGGAAGTTGCGATAAAGACTAACGATGTAGCTGGAGATGGTACTACCACTGCTACCGTTTTGGCTCAGGCCATTGTTCGTGAAGGAATTAAAAACGTAGCTGCCGGTGCGAACCCCATGATTCTTAAGCATGGAATTGAAAAAGCAGTTGATGTTGCAGTAGAAGCGATTAGGTTAGCTGCTAAGACAGTTGAAAGCAAGACTGCCATTGCTCAGGTTGCCTCTATCTCAGCCGGTGACAAAAATATCGGTGAGCTTATTGCTGATGCAATGGAGAGAGTTGGCAAGGACGGCGTTATTACCATTGAAGAGTCCAGGGGAATGGAGACTGCCTTAGAGGTTGTAGAGGGCATGAACTTTGACCGGGGCTATATTTCTCCATATATGATTACTGATACCGATAAAATGGAAACCACTTTGGATGAGCCCTATATTTTGATTACCGACAAAAAGATTACCTCAATTCAGGATTTACTGGGAATTCTTGAGAAGCTGGTCCAGTCAGGCAAGCCCTTACTTATTGTTTGTGAGGATCTTGAAGGCGAAGCATTGGCTACCTTGGTTCTTAACAAGCTGAGAGGAACTCTTAACTGCGTTGCAGTGAAGGCTCCCGGTTTTGGTGATCGCCGTAAGGCAATGCTGGAAGATATAGCAATTCTTACCGGCGCCTCAGTTGTAACTGAAGATCTCGGCCTAAAGCTGGACAAGGCTACAATTGAAATGCTTGGTCGTGCTTCAAAGGTAAGAATACGCAAGGAAGAAACTATTATTGTTGGTGGTGCTGGTCAGCAGGAACAGATTAGTGCGCGTGTTTCTCAGATTAGAAAGCAAATTGAAGAAACCACCTCTGATTTTGACCGGGAAAAGCTTCAAGAGCGTCTTGCCAAGATGGCAGGCGGAGTTGCAGTTATTCAGGTTGGAGCTGCCACTGAGGTAGAAATGAAGGAAAAGAAACTCCGCATCGAGGATGCTTTAAACTCAACCAGAGCGGCTGTAGAGGAAGGTATCGTTCCTGGTGGTGGAGTTGTCTTTGTTCAGGTTATTAACGCCCTGGACAGCATTGAGCCTGCTAATTTGGATGAAAAAACAGGAATTAATATTATTCGCAGAGCTTTGGAAGAGCCTTTGCGTCAAATTGCCAACAATGCTGGTATGGAAGGTTCAGTAATTGTTGAAAAGGTTCGTAACTCAGATTACGGAATAGGCTTCAATGCTCTTGACGGCACCTATGTAAATATGATTGAAGCTGGTGTTGTTGACCCTGCAAAAGTATCCCGTTCTGCTCTGCAAAATGCAGCAAGTATTGCGGCAATGCTGCTGACAACCGAAACCTTGATTGCTGACAAGCCTTCTGACAAGGACAGCAGTGATATGGGTATGGGCGGCGGAATGCCTCCAATGATGTAATTTTATCTTGCATAAGGGAAAGGACCTCTGTTTATTTACGGGGGTCCTTTCTTGATTATATTAAGCTTAGGAGTTGCTTATGGAAAGGATAGTTATCCCGACATCCCAGGGTTATCTGGGAATAGCCTGGACAAGGTCAGGACTTGCAGTATTGAATCTGCCTATTGATGATCAAAAGAAGGCAGCAATAAAATTAGAGGAAGTAATAGAGAAATTAAAAATTAAGACTGTTTATCAGGTTTTTCAGATAATAAGTCCGGATAGCCTGGAAGCTGAGTTAAGGGATTATTTTAAGGGCAAGAACAGAAGTTTGAAATTTCCTGTTGACTGGGGCTATTACAGTGATTTTCAGAGAAGAGTTCTCTTGAGAGTCGGTGAGATACCATGGGGGCAGTGTGTTTCTTATGGCCAAATTGCCAGGGATATTGATATGCCCAGTAGCAGTAGGGGAGTAGGTGGCGCGGTGGGTTCAAACCGGGTCCATCTTATAACTCCCTGTCATCGAGTTGTCTCCGGTAATGGTGGGCTGGGAGGCTTTGGCTCCGGACCGGAATGGAAGACGCACCTTCTTGCTCTGGAGGGTCATGACATTGGCCGGTCTTTTTTGTCCATCTAGAATAGCTGGGAATAGTAGATGTGTTATATTTTAGGGTTGATGCCGGCTCAGGTTTTTTTGATTAAGGAAGAGGGATATGTTAAAATTTTGGTAAATAAACTGGCAGTGATTTGTTAATCACCAATTATGCTGGGGTAGCTCAGTTGGCAGAGCAATTGATTCGTAATCAATAGGTCGGGGGTTCGACTCCCCCTCTCAGCTCCAAATTAAAGGGTGTATTCTATCCTTTAAAGCAGATATAGAATGAACTAATTTTGCCGGCTCCAGTAGTTACTATCAAGCTACATCTGCTTAAGGCAGAATTATTTTTTTATTTTCTTGATCTAAGTAAGAACATGCCGAGCAATATTCCTAACACGAAAATTACCATTGAAAGTATCGACATTTTAAGCCTCCATTGGTTTATTTATTATTATAGCATGAAACGTTGCGGGGGATAAGCCGGTTGATTTTGACAGTATTATTCGAATTCATAGATCGGAAGAG
>JAAXTT010000141.1 GCA_013336365.1 Peptococcaceae bacterium | reverse complement strand
CATTGAAGGTCCCGGGAGACTTTAAAAGCTGGGGCATAAGAGTTTTTTCAAGATCCTCCCACTTTGCTGAATCCCTGAAAAATTCTGAAACATTGATTGTCAAATGATCAAGAAACATTTCATAAATACCTCGATCAAGCTTCATCATCTGTAAAAAGGTTTCATAGTCCTTAATTTTATGCTTTAGCAACAAAGCATCCATTCTTCTCTTAAGCTGGTTGATTTTATAACCATGAAGATCTATCCTGAAATGAGAAAGCATATTATCTCTAAACTGATCAAAAGTCAAATCATATCACCTGCACATTAGTTCCTAAAGTTCTCACCATTAAATCACCGGTGGAGGTATCCAAAATAATCGTTCTTCCCTTATTGCCTCCAACATCCTCAGAAACAATGGGAATTCCCATTTCCTTTAATACCTCTCTGGATCTTTCTGTATTTCTGAGACCGATATTTAAAGAAAGCTTGCTATCAAGTCCGGAAAACATTTGTGCTCCACCAACCAGCTTTGCCTTTAACCTGTAAAGAGCACCTCCAATATTATTTATTTCCTTAATCATCAAAGGTATGCCCAAATCAGCAAATTTGGCCGGCTTACTGATATCCTTAAAGCTGTTGCTGTCAGGGAGCATAACATGCAGCAACCCGCCCACCCTTGCTACCGGGTCATATAAAGTGACTCCCACACAGGAGCCAAGTCCCAAGGTTATTAATCTGTTAGGATTTTTCGTTGTTTTGTAATCTGCTATTCCCACCTGTATTTCAATGGTAGTTTGCTCCATTATCTGCCCCCTAAATTAATACTTGCGGAGGTTGTTGGCCATACTCCACAACTCATCTGAAACCCTGAGTGCTCTTGAATTCAACTGAAAAGCACGCTGACTTTCTATTAAGTCAGTCATTTCCTCAGACAGCTCCACATTTGATGACTCCAGACTGCTTTGCTCAATTAGACCAAAACCTGCAGCACCGGGGATTCCTTCTTCCTCATCTCCTGATTCCATGCTGGAAGCATAAAGACTTTTTCCCAAAGGCCTAAGCTCATCCGGATTGACAAAGCTATACAAGGGAATTTCCCCTACATCAGCAATGGTAGAATCAGGCATTCTTACCTTTACCTTACCATCCTGCTGAATAGTCAGCTCACTGTAGTTTTCCGGCAAAATTATCTCCGGATACACCAGGTAACCGTCTGAGGTAACCAGCTCACCATTGCTACTAATATTGAACGAACCATTCCTAGTATAAACTGATTCACCATCAGGTAGCAATATCTTAAAAAACCCATTGCCATTAATAGCCAAATCGGTTTTTCTATCAGTTTCTATAATATTACCCTGACTGCTTACCCTAGTCATTACCAACTGTCTCACACCCAAGCCGGCAACAGAGGAATTTTGCTCCGGCACCACCGGCCTTCCTGAATCTGTAAGCTTTTTATACATCAAATCAGCGAAGGAAATTCTTTCTTTCTTGAAAGCAGTGGTATTAATTCCCTCAATATTGCTGGCAGTTGCATCAATACGAGCCTGGAGTGAATTAATGCCTGAGGCACTGTTTCTCAAGGATAATATCAATTATCTCACCACCCCGACCTGATTTATAACCTTATCCAACAGCTGATCCTGAGCTTGGACCATTTTCTGGGCAGCCTCATAAGCTCTGGTTATTTCAATCATATTTACAGTTTCAGCAGCCACATCCACATTAGCCAATTCCAGCGCATTTTGCCTGACATTGGGGTTGTCCATCAAAATTCCTTCCTCTTCCCCGGCGTTGTAGTAATTATTTCCCTGTTTAACAAGCGCATTTCGATTTTGGAAATCATAAATATCTAGTTTTGTTTCGGTACCATCTTCCGTAGTTAAAATTCCTTGGGGATTCACAGAAAAACTGCCCTTGCCTACCAGAACAGGACTTCCCTCTGCCAATATTTTGTGCCCCTTGGAGTTAAGCAGATACCCTTCCCCATCCTTACCAAGCTGACCATCTCTGGAGTATAGAATGTTACCGTCTTCATCCTCAAAAGCAAAAAATCCCTCACCATCTAAAGCCAGATCCAGCTCATTGTCGGTATTTTTTAAAACTCCTGTACTGAAATCGGTGAAAACTCCTGTCAGTGCCACTCCTTGGTTTGTACTGCCCAAGGTCTGCCACCAGCCTAAATTGACACCACCTACATCAGTCTTCATTTTTTGCTTTAGCAGAAAATCCGGAAAGGCTCCCACCGTTGGCTTATCCTGTTTGAAGCCTGTGCTGGCAATATTGGATAGATTGTTGGAGGTAATATCCATCCTGGCCTGCAAAGTACCTAAACCTGAGGCTGCAGTGTAAATCCCTCTAATCATGCTTTCCCTCCCTCAAATTAGCCTAATAAAACCGTATCTATAAATTATTCATTCTTTTGAGCCAAAATATTTCTAAGTCTGCCAATAGACCTACTATGAATTTGGCAAACTCTGGACTCCGATACTCCCAAAACAACACCTATTTCTCTGAGGTTAAGTCCATCCTGGTAATACAAGGCCAACAGAATTTTTTCCTTTTCACTTAAGCTTTCTACCGCCTCAGCCAAGGCCAGCTTCCCTTCCTCCTTTAAAACAAGCTCAAAAGGGTCGGGACTACCGGGATCCTTGATTAATTCGCTTAATTTTACACCATTACTATCTTGAACAACAAGGTTTTCATCTAAAGATACTGAAAATGCCCTATGATAGTAAAATTCAAGCTTTCGCAAATCCTGAAGGCTTATTCCCAGCTCCTTGGACAACGCATCCTCGGTATATCGTTCTTCTTTCTCCAGGGTTTCCTTGACAGCTTGAAGCTCCTGGAGCTTTTGCCACATTGTCCTGGGAAGCCAGTTTGCCTTCCTTATTTCATCAATCATTGACCCTCTTATTCTTCTGTAGGCATATGTTTCAAAATCGATTCCCTGGTCCAAATCATATTTTTCTACTGCCTCCATCAAACCAAATACCCCGCAGCTTTCCAAATCCTCCTGAGTCATGAAGGAGGGCATACGCACAGCAAGTCTGCCGGCCAAATGCTTAACCAGACCCAAATATGACATAACCAGCTGATTTCTTACTATATCGTTCTTTTTATCCTTATACTCTTTCCACAAAACATCGACAGCCACAGATTTCACCATCTGTCATTATATTTTAGTCCTCTAGCCAAAAAGCTTTGCCAATCTGCTTATAAAGCCATTAGCTCCCCCTTGATGCCAGTATTCCTTCTGGTGACTGCCTTCAATAAGATATTTGGCAATAGCTGCAACAGATTGGGAAACTTGACTTTTCGGATAGAACTGGCTATAAGGCTCTTGTTTCTTCACACACTGGACAACCAGCTTGTCCTCCATAATCCAGCCAATAGTATTTATTTTAATATCCAAAAACTGGCCGGCCACTTTCTCAATCCTATCTGAGGCACTGATTGCCTCCTGCCTGTTTATTGCTCTATTAACCACCAGCATAGCCTCATCATGGACCTTAAACATTGCCATTGCCTTTATAAGGCTATAAGCATCGGTCAAGGAAGTGGGCTCCGGAGTAATCACTACTATTGCCTCACTGGCAGCTGCTACAAATCCCAAGGTATTTTTTGATATCCCTGCACCGGTATCAATAAGCAAAAAATCTGTTTCTCTATCAAAATAGGAGAGAGATTCAATTAATCGCCTGCGTTTTTTGTTGCCCAGGTTTGCAAGCTCAAGAAAACCGGAGCCGCCGGAAACCAATCTTACCCCATTTGGACCCGGTACTATTATTTCATCTATAGTTTTATCCCCATACAGGCAGTCAAAGAGTGTATAGGGAGGTGAAACTCCCATCAAAACCTCAACATTTGCCAAACCAAGATCAGCATCAAAAACAGCTACCCTCTTGCCTAAACCTGCCAGTGTTATCGCCAGGTTAACAACCAGATTGGTTTTGCCAACCCCACCTTTTCCACTGCTTACAGCAATTACCCGGGTATTTGGTCCAACCTCGTTTATCTGCTC
>JAAXTT010000037.1 GCA_013336365.1 Peptococcaceae bacterium | reverse complement strand
AAAAGGAAGTAGGAAAGGGAGGTGAGGGTAAATGCTGCGTTGGTCAACAATGATTCCCTATTCACTATTGGTGCTGATGATGATGGTCTTGGCAGGAGGTGCTGGCCGCAAGTGGGGCTAGTAAGCTGAGTTTAATATATATTAGGAGCTTATGATAAAATGAGAAATTTATAAAATGAAGCAGCATATATTTTTTGTTCTGCTTTATTTTTTTGTGGAAAATTCCAATACATACATTATAATAGGAATGGAAGAATATTTTGGGGAATGCTTGCATATTAGGGCGGTATTTTATTTAGGTACATAGGGGGTTGCTGATGAGAATTAAACGCGGAGTTTTCCTGGTTTTAGTCGTCTTATCCTTAATGGCATTGGCCGGCTGTGGAGTAAATGAGTCTGTCAGTCAGATTGCTAGGTATAATGTTTGTACTGAACCAGAAACTCTTGATTCGGCAAAAGCAACCGGTCAGCCGGAGGGAACTATTCTGACCAATATGTATGAAGGGTTGGTCAGGTATGGAGAAGGAAATAAAATCATTCCCGGAATTGCAAAGGAATGGCAGATTTCTCCCGATGGTTTGGTCTATACCTTTAAGCTGAGAGAGTCAAAGTGGAGTAATGGAGATCCTTTAACAGCAGAGGATTTCGTCTATTCCTGGCGGAGAGTTCTCAATCCAGACAATGCCTTTGATTATGCCTATCAGCTTTATTACATAAAGGGCGCTGAGGATTATAACAGTAGCAGTGGAAAAGTTGAGGATGTTGGAATAAAGGCCCTTGATCCGTTGACTCTTCAGGTTGAGCTACGAGCACCTGCACCCCAGTTTCTTGGATTGACAGCATTTATGACAATGCTTCCAATCAATCCTAAAATGGATCAGCAGAATAAGGACTGGCCTAAAAAAATAGAGGCACAGATTGTTAATGGACCCTTTAAGCCTGTTAGCTGGGAGCACAATCAAAAAATCGAGTTAGTCAGAAATGATAATTACTGGGATGCTACTAAGGTAAAATTAGATAAGCTTGATATATATCTTATTGATAATATTGAAACCGGATATAACATGTACTCTTCAGGGCAGCTGGATTTTCAGGATGAGGTTCCGATTCAGGAGCTTCCTCAATTAATAGCAAGTAAACAGGTCAAGATTTTTACCGATGCATCTACTTATTTTTACCGATTTAACACTACCAGTAGAACCCTTTCAGATTTAAGAGTACGCAAGGCTCTTGCCATGAGCATAAATCGTCAGGACATAGTTGATAAGGTGACTCAGGCAGGTCAGATTCCTGCCTACTCAATGGTACCATTTGGATTACCTGATTATAATGGGCAAGATTTCCGTCAAACTGCCGGAAATCAGCTTTTTCAGCAAGATATCCAGCAGGCTAAGGTACTTATAAGAGAGGCAGGTTATCCTGAGGGAAAGGGTCTGCCGAAGATACGTATTCTGGTTAATACCAGCTCAAGTCAACAAAAGGTAGCCCAGGCGATACAGCAGATGTGGAAGGAAAACCTGGGAGTTGAGGCAGATATTGATGTCCAGGAGTGGACAGTTTTTAATGATTCAATGGAGAATCTTGACTATGATGTTTGTGCCTCCGGCTGGGCTCCGGATTATCTTGATCCCATGACATTTATTGATTTATTTATTACCCAAGGCGGCAATAATCTTACCGGTTGGTCCAGCAAGACATATGATGATTTGGTTGCCAAGGCAAACTCAACAGGGGATCAAAAAATCAGAATGGAGGCAATGCACAGTGCAGAAGCTGTTCTAATCCAGGAAATGCCTGTAATGCCCATCTATTTCTATACAAACCCCGGATTGATAAAGGATAGCTTAAAGGGAGTTATAGTTCCGCCTTTTGCTATTTATGCAGATTTTAAAAATGCCTATATTGAATAATTTAATGGTTAATATCTATAAACATACGAGGGTTTTGTGAGTTCGTATGTTTTTTAGATGGAGGACGCAACATGGTCAGGTTTATAGTCCATCGGAGTATCACCATTATTATTGCTCTATGGTTGATTGTTACTGCAACCTTTATTATTATGCACACTATTCCCGGAGGCCCGTTTTCTCGAGATAAAAGAGTCCCTCCTGCAGTACTGGAAAATCTAACTGCCAAATATCATCTTGATGATTCATATGCCCGGCAATATTTCGATTATTTCTCCGGACTTTCCAGGCTGGATTTTGGGCCATCATTTCGCTATGACTTTTCTGTTAAAGATATTATTGTTAGGGCATTTCCTGTTTCTGCTCAGTTAGGGGCTGTATCCGTTGTTCTTGCCCTAATTCTTGGTCTTGGTGGAGGCATTATCTCAGCCTACAGTCATAATAAATGGCCTGATTATTTGGTGACCTTCATTTCCTCTCTTTTTTTATCAGTCCCAAGCTTTATTTTGGCCAGTCTGCTGATTTTTATTTTTGCTTACAAGCTTATGTGGCTTCCTCCGGCAATGTGGGGAAATTGGCAGCAGATAATAATGCCTGCACTGGCACTTTCAGCCTTGCCGGCAGCTTATATCTCTAGACTTGCAAGGACAAGTATTCTGGAAATATTGCAGCGAGAATATGTTCTTACTGCCAGAGCCAAGGGTTTGTCCCGAATCAGTATTTTTTTCAGACACATATTGAAAAATTCTATTCTATCAGTGGTCACTTATCTGGGATATCTTATTGCTTCAATTTTTACCGGTAGCTTTGTGGTAGAAAATATTTTTGCAATTCCCGGCTTAGGTCGATATTTTGTGACCAGTATTTTAAACAGGGATTATACGCTTATACTGGGATTGACTGTCTTTTATGCGGTATTTTTAATGGCAATGAATCTGCTTGTGGATATTTTTTATCTGATTATCGATCCAAGAATCAGAACTATTGGCAAGGAGTAGTGTAATGGACAGGGATTACAGTTTCCAAAGGATAGAAAAAATCCAGAGCAAAGCTGACTCAGCCTTAAATAATAATCAGGGGCAATACTTTTGGCGGCGATTTGCCGGGAATCCCAGGGGGGTATTCGGTCTCTCGACAGTAGTGCTATTGATTATTTTAGCTGTTTTTATTCCTTGGTTCAGTCAGTATTCATATGATTATCAAAATTTAAGCATTACCAATCAGCCTCCTGGTCAAAATAACTGGTTTGGGACAGATTCCCTAGGAAGAGATCTGTTTGTAAGAGTATGGTATGGGGCTAGGATTTCTCTTTTTTTAGCCTTTTCAGCAACGGGTCTATGTCTTGTTATTGGAGTTGTTTACGGTGGAATCAGTGGATTTATCGGGGGCTGGCTTGATGAGGTAATGATGAGATTTATAGAGGTTTTAAGCAGTATTCCTTTCTTGTTATATGTTGTCTTGTTAATGGTTTGGATGGGCTCAGGTCTAAAAGCGGTATTTATTGCCTTAGCTTCAGTTTACTGGCTAACCATGGCCAGGGTTGTTCGCGGTCAGGTGGTTTTAGTGAAAACAGAGGGTTATGTCCAGAGTGCCTGGACTTTGGGGGTCGGCACCAAAGGCATTCTGTTTCGCCATATTTTCCCCAATATTATTGGGACAATTATTGTTACTTCAGCAATTATGATTCCTGAAATTGTTTTTGCAGAGGCTTGGCTGAGTTTTCTTGGTTTAGGAGTCAGTATTCCCATGGCCAGCTGGGGTGCTTTGGCCAGTGAGGGGATTGAAGGCTTTAGAAATTATCCCTGGCAATTGTTTTTTCCGGCATTTTTTATCAGCTTGACTATGCTATCCTTTAATTTTTTGGGAGATGGATTAAGGGAGGCAATGGACCCCAAATTCGATCAATAATCACATCACCCATAGCAGTTTCTGCCAAGGAGGATAAGGATGCCTGATTTGCTTAGAGTAGAAAATCTGAGAGTGGAGCTTGAGGTCAATCAAAAAAAAGTCCAGATTGTAAAGGGAATAAGCTTTCGAATTGCTAAGGGTGAGGTTTTTGCAATAGTGGGAGAGAGTGGCTGCGGAAAAACAATTGCCACCCAGGGAATTTTAAAGCTTTTTCCGTATAATATAAAGGCAGCTGTTACAGGAAGTGTATTTTTTGATGGCGAGGATCTGCTGAAAAAGAGTGAAGCTGAGCTCAGCAGGATATGGGGTAGCAAGATTGGCATTATATTTCAGGACCCGATTAATTCCTTAAATCCTTCAATGAAAATAGAAAGACAAATATCAGAGGTATTGGATAATCATAAAAAGCTTCCGGCTGGGGAAAAAAAAGAAATTATTCTGGATTTTTTGCAGAAGCTGGGAATTACCAGTCCGGAATCCTGTTTGAAGAAGTATCCCCATCAGTTAAGCGGTGGAATGTGCCAACGGATAATGATGGCAATAGCCTTGATTTGTGGTCCTAGATTATTGATTGCTGATGAACCCACAACGGCACTTGATGTCACTATTCAGGCACAGATTGTCCAGCTGCTGCAAGAGTTCGTTGAAAATAACAGCCTTTCATTAATTTTGATTAGCCATGATTTGTCCTTGCTGGCAAATATTGCTGACAAAGTAGCAGTGATGTATCAGGGCTTGATTTTAGAATCAGGCAATATTGAAGAAATCATCAATAATCCATTGCATCCATATACAAAGGGTCTTCTAGCTGCAGTGCCGGATAACTGGAACTTTCCTAGCACTCAAGTTTCAGTTCCTGTCCCGGAGGGTTTTTCAGGCACAGTGGTGCAAGGTGAGGGCTGCGTTTATCTGAGCAGCTGCCCGGAGGCAATGAATATCTGCCAAGTTCGGGTTCCGGAAGAGATTGCTCTCAGCCATAGCAGGAGGATTTCCTGCTGGCTTACAGCGCCAAGATGATTGGAAGGAGTTTTTTAAATTAGTAAAACGCTACTGGAATTAAAAAAACTTAGCAAAAGCTTTTATAATAAAAAAAGTCCATCCACAAGGGCCGTGGATGATTTTAGTTTGGATGTTTTTAAGGGTGAAACATTGGGCTTGGTAGGAGAAAGTGGTTGTGGCAAAAGTACTCTGGCCAGATTGATTGTCAGATTATCAAAACCGGATTCGGGGGAAATATTTTTTGATGGAGTAAATATAAGTAACGGTGACAAAAATCATAAAAAACTGCTTTTCAGTAAAATCCAGATGATTTTTCAAGATCATGGAGCAGCTTTGAATCCCAGGATGAGAGTTGGTCAGATACTGGCAGAGCCATTGAAAATTCACAATATATGCAGTGCCGGGGAGATTGCAGGGAGAATTGGGGAATTAATTCGCCAGATAGGACTTAATTCTGTTTTATTAAATAGCTATCCCCATCAGCTTAGTGGTGGTCAGAGGCAGAGAATCGGTATTGCCAGAGCAATAGCTGCAGAGCCCCAGCTTATCATTTGTGATGAACCTGTAAGTTCACTGGATGTCAGCATGCAGTTTCAGACAGCAGCCCTGTTAAAAGCCTTGCAAACCCAGTTCAATTTGACAATATTATTTATTTCTCACAACCTTATGGTGGTAAAGCAAATATCTGAACGGGTAGCGGTTATGTACTTGGGTCAGCTGATGGAATTGGCCGGTAGTCAGGAAATTTACTCCAGACCATATCATCCTTACACAAAAGGACTTATAGCGGCCATTCCTGAGATTAAGCCGGGAACAGATAAAAAAAAGATTGCTGTTTTAGAGGGGTTTTCCGGAGCTATTCCTGCTGGGCAGGGCTGTTCTTATTGCTTTCGCTGTCATAAGGCTTCCGGCCGGTGTTTTATAGAAAGACCTCAGCTGAAGGCGATTTCAGCAGGACATTTTGTTGCTTGCCATCACAGCGACATTGCCGGACAGGGCCTTCGATAAGCTCCGATACGCTGTTGTTTGACTAATTTTGATAATAATATTATTATTCATTAAAGCTCACAGGGGGTGAGATGTAATGTTGTCTTTTGCAAGAAGAAAGCAAAAAGATTGGGATAAGTACCGGGGTATAATTTTTTATATGATTTTAGGCTGTTTTTTTGTTTTTTTGGTATTTACTGGGTTACAGCTTTTGGATGCTCGGATGCATTTGCCGGCTATGGTCAAAATACCTGTAATAGCATTAACCTTGGCGGGTTTCTTCCATATTCTATATCATAGGTTCCTGAAGCCTCTGATTGAAATAGTAAATGCTGCTGAGGAAATATCTCTGGGACTAAGAGTTTCCTCCATTCCCATAAGCTCCCGAAATGAGCTGGGTAAATTGGCATACAGTATTAATGGTATAGCAAAAAAATTAAGAGATACTCTTTATCAGGTAAATGACACGAAAAATATTGATCAGGCAATATTAAGCAGTATGACTGACGGAGTAATAGCATTGAATCCCAAGGGCGAGGTATTGTTTATCAATCATGTTATTGAGGATTCATTAAAAATAAATCAGGAGAACTCCTATGGTCAGAACATTCTGGGAGTAATCCGCAACTATGAGATAGAAGATATTTTTAGAAGGGTGATAAAGTCGGGTCAGCCTGTGGTTCAGGAAATAAAACTGATTATTCCGGAACCCAGATTTTTCCGATTGCAGGCAACTCCCTTGGTGTCCGGAGAGAGTAATCGGGGTGGAGTTCTTATGTTGCTTCATGATATTACGGAGCGAAGGCAGCTGGAGGAAATGCGCACAGAGTTTGTAACCAACATCTCTCATGAACTAAGAACACCCCTCACCTCAATCAAGGGATTTTTGGAAACCTTATTGTCCGGGGCAATGGATAATCCAGAAACAGCCAATAGATTTCTAAATATAATATATAAGGAAACTGAACGATTGAGCAATCTTGTCAATGAGCTGCTGAATCTTTCAAAGATAGAGGGCCGCAGAGTTGTCCATCGCTGGCAAAAAATTCAATTAAATGATATTATTAACACAGTGGCCAATCTTTTTATGCCTCAGATTCAAGAAAAGCAGATAGAATTGGACCTTGACCTTAAACAGGGGCTACCCTTGGTTTTTGGTGACCCAGATATGATTACCCAGGTATTGATTAATTTTGTTGACAATGCCTTGAAATATACTCCTTCAGGCGGCAAAATCAATATTCGTTCCCTAGAGGAAAGAAGCGATGTGCGGGTGGTGATTTGGGACACTGGAATAGGGATTCCTCCTGAGAGTTTGCCAAGGGTTTTCGAGCGTTTTTACAGAGTGGACAAGGCCCGGGCCCGTGAGCTTGGCGGAATTGGAGTGGGTCTTGCAATAGTGAAGCACATAGTTAGAGCTCATGGAGGACAATGTTTTGCTGAGAGCGAGGTTGGCAAGGGTAGCATTTTTTCCTTTACCCTTCCAGCAGTGAATAATGATGAAGGCATAGAATAGCTAAAGTGAGATCTGTTTATATTTGAAAGCAAATATTTAGTTATAAATATTTATAGAAAAGTGTAAAAATAGAATAATATTTATAATAATGAGATAGAGTGCGAAAAACGAAAGAAAAGGTCTTAATTGGCACTGTTAGGGTTAAATTGAGTTACCCAAGGGAAAAAAAAGACTTGTTTTACCGTTCCCGTGTAGTATAATAATGCTGAGTTTTGGTGTTAGACAATGTTTTTAAAAGCTTAATTAATAAAAGTGCATTTTTCCTTAAAGGAAGAGTGTATGCATCTAGGTCTGTCTGAAAAGAAAATACATACAAAGTGTTCACAGGATAAGCTGTAAGTAAAAGCTTTGCATGAGAGCAACTATGAAATAGCTAGATAAGCTTACCAGTTTTTCTAGCTTAAAGTTTGAGTAGGGTTCTTTTCAGTAAACCAAAATTTTATTAATTAAATTTTGAAACCTGATAATTCAGGAATAAAAGGAGGAAGAGTAACAAATGGCTAACAAAAGAGTTATTATCATCGGAGCTGGCGGCAGAGACTTCCACAACTTCAACATGTACTTCAGAGACAATGAAGAGTTTGAGGTAGTTGGTTTCACTGCAGCTGCACAAGTACCTGATATGGATGACAGAAGGTATCCTGCAGAATTGGCTGGCAAGCTTTATCCTAAAGGTATCCGCATTTATCCTGAGGCAGACCTTGGCAAATTGGTAAAAGAACTGGATGCAACTGACGTAGTATTTGCATACAGTGACGTTTCTTACCAGCACGTAATGGGCCTTGGTGCTATCGCTCAGGCAGCTGGTGCTAACTACATGATGATTGGACCTAAGAACAACACCCTCAAGAGCAAGAAGCCTGTAATCGCTATCTGTGCTTCAAGAACCGGTGCTGGAAAAGGTCAAACCACCAGAAGAGTTATTGAAATTCTTAACGGTCATGGACTTAAGGTTGTTGCAGTTCGTCACCCAATGGCTTATGGTGACTTGGTTGCTCAAAAAGTCCAGCGCTTTGCTGAACTTTCCGACCTCAAGAAGCATAATTGTACTGTAGAAGAAACAGAAGAGTACGAGCCACACGTAATTAAAGGCAACGTAATTTATGCAGGTGTTGATTATCCTGCTCTCCTCCAGGCAGCTGAGCAAGATCCTAAGGGCTGTGATGTAATCGTTTGGGATGGCGGTAACAACGACTATCCTTTCTTCCAGCCAGACCTTATGTTCACCGTAGTTGACCCACACAGGCCTGGTCATGAACTCGCCTACTATCCTGGCGAAATCTGCACCAGAATGGCTGATGTAATCGTAATCAACAAGATTGACTCTGCCAGTGCAGAAAACATTCAAACCGTACGTGACAACATTGCAAAAATCAATCCAGATGCAATCGTTGTAGACACCGCTTCACCTTTCAGAGTAGACGATCCTTCAATCATTAAGGGCAAGAGAGTTCTGGTAATTGAAGATGGTCCTACACTTACCCACGGCGACATGTCTTTCGGAGTAGGATATATTGCTGCCAAGCGTTTTGGTGCTGCTGAGATCGTAGATCCTAAGCCTTATGCTGTTGGCAGAATCGCTGAAATCCTCAAGCTTTACCCACAAATCGGTTCAGTATTGCCGGCTATCGGATACAACCCAGCACAACTCAAGGAGTCAGAAGATATTATCAACAGTGTTGACTGTGATTCCATCGTATCTGCAACTCCTATCGATATGGCCAGACTGATTACCTTCAAGAAGCCATATACCAGAGTATATTATGACTCTCAGGAAATCGGTGCTCCTACCTTTGACGACATCATTGCAGATTTCTTGAAGAACAATAAAATCAAGTAGATTTTAAAGGTAATAAACCCACGGCATGGCTTGCTGTGCCGTGGGAAAGATAATTCAATAAACAATTATGGTCGAAAAGATAAATTCTTATTAGACCAGCAAATTAATATAATTTACAAGGAGGATTTTAAAAATGGCTAAGATTGTAAAGTCATGGAACGAGTGGAGCCAACTTAAGCGCGTTATTGTTGGTCGTCCAGAAGGAACCAACGTACCAGCTCCAGAACCAGCATGGTGGTATGACCTGCCCTTGGGTGGATTTCCATTGGGTCAGTGGGGTCCTTTCCCTCAGGAGATGGTAGACGCTGCTAACGAGCAAATGAACTACTATCAGGCTCAAATCGAGAAGCAAGGTGCTATCGTTGAGCGTATTGAAATTATGGACTTCATGAAGAATAAGCCAGTTTCCACTCCTTTGTGGACTCAGCTTAACATGCATGGTGTTAACAACGTTCGTGACGTAATTATGGTTCATGGTAACTACATCGTAGAGGCTACTACTTGCCGTCGTTCACGTTACTACGAGTATCTTAACTTCCGTCCTATCTTCGAAAGATATTGCAAAGAAGACCCAGAAGCAATTCACTTCGGTGCTCCTAAGCCTATGTTGACCGATGAGTCATACGAGCGTAACTACTACTACAATTTCGAAAACGTATGGACCGAAGAAGAGAAGCATCAGCGTTTGCTGGATGGTAAATTCCAGTTGACCGAAAAAGAAGCTCTTTGGGATGCTGCCGATATCTTCCGTTTTGGTAAGGACCTGTTTATGCAGCTTTCTTGCGTAAGTAACAAGGCTGGTGTTGACTGGATGAAGCGCATGTTTGGTGCACTTGGATTCCGCGTACACATGGTTCAGTTTGACAGCCCAATGGATAAGAGCAAGCCAGATAACTTCCATCCATGGCACATCGACGTTAACCTGACAGTATGTCGTACAGGCTTGTGTCTGTACAACCCTGACTGGAAGCCTGTTGACCCTGAATTCTTCAAGCTCTTTGAAGACAACGGTTGGGAACTGGTTCCTGCAGCAAGACCTGAGTTCGTTCACAGAAACAAAGTATACCTCACTGGCCTCTATGAAGGAAAATCATGGATTTCAATGAACACCTTCAACATCAGTGACAAGTATATGTGCGTAGAAGCACACGAAACCGGATACTTGGATCAACTGGATAAGTTGGGCGTAAACTGTATCCCCATTCCTTACGAAAAAGTAAGCCCATTCGGTGGCGCACTGCACTGCACCACTCTGGACATCTATCGGGAAGAAGAGCTTACCGATTACTTCCCCAAGCAAGTTAACGGTTGGTAAGAAATTAAATAACCTTTGGTTTTTACAAAGGTTTGCAAGAACCTGTCTGCCGGGAGTCAGTAATGCTGGCTCCCGGTCAGAAGTCAGGTTAGATGAACAAAAGGGGTAGCTGATAGCGGTTTAGTGTAGTCAGTAACTTGACTAGAATTATCATCAGGTAAATTTATAACAAAATTACCTTGCTAACGACCGTTATCAGTTGCCCCTTTTGAACATTCTTACAAAAACTTAAGCACCAATTCAATTTTATAATTGAAATATATAGAGAAAGGTGCTTAAAGGATTGCATAGACACCCAAAAATATGAAGCGAGGTGCTATTATTGAATAAGTATCAAATAGGCTTGGCAATACTGGTTTTTATTTTCCTTGCAGTAGGAATGAGCACTTATTTTCTCGTTAGAGGCAGCGGCAGAAGATTTATTATTGCCGGCAGGAGCCTTCCCTTTTTCATCGTAGGTACAATGTTTATGGCTCAGGCAACAGATGCCAACTCAACCCTAGGAAATACAAGCAGTGTTTACACAATGGGTTTCTGGGCTGGAATGGTGTTCCCCGTTGGTTTGGCATTATGTATGGTTGTAGTGGCCTTCTTTTATGCAAAGCCTTTGCACAGAATGAATCTTATTACCCTGCCTGACTATTATTTCAGAAGATACGGCAACGGTGTAGAGGTACTTGTTACCCTGCTTATGGCTATCGGCTTTATTATTCTGGTTGCCGGTAACATC
>JAAXTT010000244.1 GCA_013336365.1 Peptococcaceae bacterium | reverse complement strand
CCCGCTTGGTATTTTATTCTCAGTTATCTCCAGAGCAGTAACAAATCCTATTTATGGACTGCCTTTGTCTGCTGCGGAATAATCGGTTTGGTTCACACCATTGTTTTCTTATTTCTGATTATTGGTGTAGTGCTCCTTATTTTCTCACATCTGCTTCTGGACTTCAAAAAGTCTTTGCTACCAGTGCTTAATATAGCTCTTGCAGGAATTGCTGCTGGATTTTTATCAGTTATTCCGGTTTTGGGAGGATTTCTTATGGGGCGGAGCTTTCACAGTGCCTCGGTTGAATTTCTCAACAACGAGCTCAAAATTAATTTTCCGATTATCTCTCTATTTGACCAAATTTCTTTGGCCGGAATATTGCTGTTCTTTATAGTTTCCCTATTTTTGGGCAAATCAAAAAAAGATTTTATTGTGCCCTTGTTTTTGTTTTTACTGCTTATTGTATCCTTTGGAATGCATATGACTTTGGGTCCTTTAACCAGTAAAGCGGTATTGTCGGCCCGATCCGGTGTGCTTTGGGGTATATTGTCACCCTTAGGCTTTGGTCTGGGCTGGTATGGTATTACCAGAATAATCCCCAATTTCCGTAAAAAGATGATTTTAGAAATAATTATTTTCTCTATAGTTATTAGTTATGCGGTGTTTACAATTAAACCTGTTCCTGCCGAACCATATAAAATGGAGTACGACAGTGTGGTAGAGCAGTATTTGCGAATATCGGAAGAATTCAGACCTACTGAGTGGATTATTGTGTCAAATGAAGAAGGATATTCCTTGGCGATGGGCAAGGGATATCATATGATGCTGGGAGATTTTATTAAGGACTATAGCCCGGAGGATGTTCATTTATCTCGGAGGATAAGTGGTAAGGTTGAGATGTTAACCACCCCGGATATATTTATATTTAAAGAGAAAAAAATGCTGCAGGTGAAAATAACCGGGGCAGAGAATGCATTAGATATCATATATAATCGCAGAGCAAGGGAATATTCAGCATTAGATATCTGGCTTGAAAAATATCGCATCAAACATAAAAATATGACTGTTTACTATGAGGACCAGAATATTCAGGTATTTCAAATTCATCAGCCAAAAACAAAAAAGGCGTTATTTGAGGAGCTGTGGGAGGGTAGGTAGATCAATAGTGTTTGCAAAATTTACTAGGATATTTATGGGCTACAGAAATATGGAAGAGGATAAACAAACCTCCTCTGATAATATGATTAAACTAGAGGAGGACTTAAGAAGGGATCTGCCTGAGGAGCTTCGCTTTGATACCAAATCTGCCATAGGTTGCCTGGTTTTTGTGGCAGCAATTATTTTAATTAATACTATTGTTATTTTGATATCCAATTCAAGATTAATCAGAGGGTTATAATCTGGAGGCTGAATATGAATCTGGGCTTAGGATTAAGCATTCTACTGGCGTTAAAGGTAATATTGTTTTTTATATTTATTTATATTTTTATTCCGTCAAAAATTATTCATTTCAGTGAAAATGACAAATTTTTAGACAAGGTCTTTATCAGCCTGACTCATTCCACGCTAATCACAGTCATTATTGTCCACCTTCTTGTGTTTCTTAAGCTTTATG
>JAAXTT010000036.1 GCA_013336365.1 Peptococcaceae bacterium | reverse complement strand
TTCATCAAATTAACATTAATTCCCAAGCCCAGGATGAGAAAATTGACTTTGTCCATCTCTCCATTCATTTCTGTCAAAATTCCACATGCTTTTTTATTTTCATATAACAAATCATTGGGCCATTTTATACCAAGGGCTATGCCTGTTATATTTTCAACTGCCACCGCAACAGCAACAGCGGCAAGCATAGTAACCGGAGGTGCGTTCTCGGGACTTATTTCCGGACGAAGAACTAAGCTTGCCCATATTCCAAGGGTTTTAGGGGAAAACCATACCCTGCCAAATCTACCCTTGCCCCCAGTCTGTTCTTCTGCAATAATCAGGGCACCATGAGGAACCCCTTCCTGTGCTAGTCTTCTTGCCTCTTGATTAGTGGATTGGACAGTCTTAAAATAGTAAATGTTTCTACCAAGACTCACTGTCGTCAAATTATCTCTGATTTCCTCAGGATATAACCGGTCAGGAATATCCAATAAACGATAGCCAATTTTTGGCATAGCCTCAATTGAATAGCCTTCCTGACGCAAAGCAGTAATATGCTTCCATACAGCAGTTCTTGAAATACCAATTTTTTTAGATATTTTTTCTCCGGATAAAAACTCTCCGGCAGATGTTCTCAAAAGCTCCAGAATCAAATCCTTTTTCAATAAAATCCCCACCATATAAAAATTTGCCCGCCCTTAGATCAATAAATATCAATCTCTAAATCTTAATTTACCAACCGATTATTGTCAACCAGCAAACAAATATCAGTTAACAATAGGAATGAAAAAATCGCCCAAAGGGCGAAAATCAAACTAAGGACTATTACTTTTTAATGCAACTTCTAGATTTATAAGTTTATTACCTAATCATTTTCATCAGGTCGAAATTTTAGACTTGTCATGGGTTTAACTTCACCAATATCCAAGCTTATGTCCAGGGATTTAATGTGATGAGTAAGACTTCCCACCGAAATAAAATCTACTCCTGTCTTGGCAACTGCCTGAATGGTCTCCTCATTTATTCCTCCCGATGCCTCCAGCAAAACTCTTCCTGCTGCCAATTCAACAGCCTTTTTCATAGTTTCATAACTCATATTGTCAAGCATAACAATATTAGCTCCGGCAGTTATTGCCTCTTCCAAATATTCCAGGGTTTCTACTTCAACCTCTATCCCCATGGAGAAAGGCGCCATTGCTCTGGCACTGGTAATAGCTGCAGTTACACTTCCTGATACCTTTATATGATTGTCCTTGATTAATATCGCATCATATAAACCAAACCTATGATTAAAGCCTCCCCCGATTCTGACAGAATATTTTTCAAAAACCCTCAATCCGGGAGTTGTTTTTCTGGTGTCCACAAGCTTGGCGTTATTGTCTTTAATCAAGCTGACCAAATAAGCAGTATGGGTAGAAATGCCCGACATCCTCTGAAGAAAATTGAGGGCCACTCTCTCTCCGGTCAAAATTGACCTGGCATCGCCTTCAACTCTTGCCAATATCTGATCTGCTTCCACCTGGTCTCCATCCTTTACTCTGGGCTGAAAAAAAATGTCCGGACAAAGCCGCCAAAAAACCTCCCTAGCAACTTCAAGCCCCGCCACAACACCTTTTTCCTTTGCCTGAATAAACCCTGTTGTAACATAATTCTCAGGTATTATGCTTTGAGTCGTTATATCACCGGTCCCAATATCCTCATTAAGTGCTCTTGTAATAATTTCTTTCAATAGCAAAGAATCAATACCTATCAATTTCCAACCTCCCGGTTGCATAATAATTATTTTTTCAGTATAACATGTTTTCTCCAGTGTTCCAACGACTGTGGATAATCCAATCTATAATGACTGCCCCTACTCTCAGTTCGGGTTATGGCAAAATGTGCGATTAGAGCCCCAACCTCCAATAGATTTTTTACCTCCATTGCCCTTAAATCCGGGGCCTGAATTTCCTTCAGCCAATCATAAGAACTAAAGAAGGACAAGGCTTTGGCAAGACCCTGCTCAGTTCTTACTGCACCTACATATTTGTTCATTATATTTCCAAGCTCTAAGAATATTCTTTCATAATCCACTGGTTCAGATTTAAGCTTCGTGCAGGAAAACTCATTTTTATCTGGGGTGTTGTCCAATCTATGTGTTTCTACATAATCAACAATCCGTTTACCAAAAACCAAGCCATCAAGCAAGGAATTACTGGCCAAACGATTTGCCCCATGAACACCAACACAAGCAACCTCTCCACAAGCATAAAGACCATTCACACTGGTCTCCCCATTCAGATTGGTCTTAACTCCCCCCATCATATAATGAGCTGCCGGTGCTACAGGCACAAGATCCTTGGCAATATCAAGACCATACCTGGCACAGGTTCTTCCGATTGTGGGGAACCTCTCTTTAATCAGATTTGCAGGTAAATGGGAAAGATCTAAAAAAACTTTTTCTGATGCAGTATTTGCCAGCTCTGTAAGTATAGCCCTAACAACTATATCTCTGGGAGCAAGCTCAGCCAGCTCATGATACCCCGGCATAAAGCGTTCTCCAAAGCGGTTCCTCAAATATGCCCCTTCACCTCTTACTGCTTCTGAAATCAAAAATCTTGGAGCCCCGGGCAAGCTGAGCACTGTGGGGTGAAACTGAATAAATTCCATATCCATCATTTCCGCCCCTGCTCTGTAGGCCATTGCCAGCCCATCACCGGTAGCAACCTCAGGATTTGTGTTATATTTATATAACATACCAAGTCCGCCGGTTGCCAAAATTACTGCTGAGCTTCGAAAAACCTTCATTATACCGGTGTCGTGACAATATACTAAAACTCCATAGCAAATATTTTCATGAATTAAAAGGTCCACTGCCATATGTCTTTTTAAAATCTTAACCTTGCTGTCTTCTCTTACTCTCTTAGATAGTATTCTCTGAATTTCTGCACCGGTGGCATCTCCACTGGCATGGAGAATCCTTCTGCGACTGTGGGCACCCTCTCTGGCAAACGCCAGCTCCCCATCCTTATAGTCAAACTGAGTACCCAATTCAATTAAATCAATTACTCTGTCCGGACCCTCATTAACTAGAATGCTGACAGCATCCTGATCACATAAGCCGTCTCCGGCCATCAAGGTATCATTATAGTGTAGCTCCGGTGAATCAGTGGTATCCAAGGCAGCGGCAATTCCTCCTTGAGCCTTGTCAGTATTGCTGTCATCAATATCCTGTTTTGTTATGACCACTGCATTTTTTCCCTGCTTGCTGACTGTCAGTGCAGTATAAAGACCCGCAATCCCACTGCCCAAAATAATATAATCCACCTGCTCCTCAACAAGCCCGGTGGTATCAAAATTCACAAGAAAATCAGATTCCAACTGTTTTCCTCCTGCCATAAGCTATACTATTTTAATCATCAGCTCTAGGGACTTCAGTGCCTTTTTACGGATATCCTCCGAAACATTAATCCTCGGCTCCATAGCCAATAATGCATTATATACCTTTTCCAGCGTTGTTTTTTTCATGTTTGGGCAAAACATTTTCTCAGAAGCGATGTGGAATTTCTTTTCGGGACACCTCTTTTTAAATTGATGAAGTATCCCTACTTCTGTGCAAACAATAAATTCCTTGTCTTGACTTTCCTCGGCATATTTAAGCATTCCTGCTGTGCTGGCGACAACATCAGCCATCTCAACAATATCCGGACGACATTCCGGGTGAACTAAAACCACTCCCTGGGGATGCTCCTCCTTAACCCTTAACAACTGACTCTTGGTCAACTGATCATGAGTATTGCAAAAGCCTTGCCATACCGTTACATTATCCCGATTTGCCTTAGCTGCAACGTAGCTACCCAAATTCTTATCCGGGATAAAAAGAATTGGCTGATCTTTTGGTATTGAATCGATTATCTTTACAGCATTGGCTGAGGTACAGGCAATATCGGACTCTGACTTAACCTCAGCACTGGTATTGACATAACAGACCACCACAGCTCCGGGCATTTGCGCTTTTTTTGCCTTAAGTGACTCTAAGTCAACCATATCAGCCATAGGACAGCCTGCCTGTAAATCAGGTAAAAGAACAATTTTGTCCGGAGAAAGAATTTTTGCACTTTCAGCCATAAAATGAACCCCGCAGAAAACTATTACCTCAGCCTCGGTAACTGCAGCCTTTTTGGCCAATTCTAGGGAATCCCCGACAAAATCAGCTACTTCCTGTATTTCCGGTCTCTGATAGTAATGACTGAGTATTATAGCATTTCTCTGTTCTTTAAGCTGATTTATCTTGTTTACAAGCTGGCTGTTGTTCTCCATAATTATATATCTCCGTGCCTCTCACCCTGTCGTATTTCAACAAGGTTATTTTTTTCGTCAACCAATACAACCTTTGGTTTATGTGATGCAGCTTCCTCTTTTGACATTAAGGCGTAGGAAATTATTATCACACTGTCCCCCTCGCAGGCATGGCGAGCAGCAGCACCATTCAGACAAATTATTCCGGATCCTGCCTTACCTGGTATAGCATAGGTTTCCAGTCTCGCCCCATTATTAACATTTACAACCTGAACCTTTTCATTTGGAATCAGATGTGCAGCCTCCATCAACTTCTCATCAATGGTAATACTGCCCATATAATTCAAATTGGCCTCTGTAATACTGGCCCGGTGTATTTTAGATTTAAACATTGTGAGAAACACACTTCATACCTCCAGAATAATGTTATCAATAAGCCTGGTTTGCCCAAACCTTACTGCTAATGCCATAAGTGAAAAAGATTCCAGCCTGTCTGATTTTTCCAGGTTTGGCAAAGATCTTATTTCAACATAATCAATCTCCGCGTCTTTATGCTTAGCCAACTCATCTATTACCATACTTTCCAGTTTTTTTATCTCTCTTTCTCCCTCTGCTACCATCTGTTCGGCTTTTTGCAAGGAACTGTAAAGCACTGGCGCCACAGCTCTTTGTTCAGGAGTCAGGTATACATTTCTTGAGCTCATTGCAAGGCCATCTTTTTCTCTCACTGTTGGAACAATTACAACCTTAACCGGCAAATCAAGATCCTGGGCCATCCGCTTAATAACAAGGCTCTGCTGGGCATCCTTCTGCCCAAAATAGGCACTGTCCGGTTGTATTATATTGAAAAGCTTAGTTACAACAGTCGCTACACCTCTAAAATGTCCCGGTCTTGACTTGCCACAAAGGCTGTCACCTAGACCGGAAACCTCTACCCAAGTAGAAAAATCATCCCCATACATTTCCTGGACCTCAGGATAAAAAAGGGCATCTACACCCTGGGCCTCAAGTAATCGGCAATCCTTGACAAAATCCCTGGGATATTCTGAAAAATCCTCCTTTGGCCCAAATTGGGTAGGATTTACAAAAATGCTGGCCACAACAACCTCGCAATCCTTGGTAGCTGTTTGCATCAGTGACAAATGTCCTTGATGCAAATAACCCATTGTAGGTACAAAGCCCACTCTTTTTCCCAGTGCTTTGCATTTACTTATAAAATCACGAATTTCATGCTTGCCTTTAAATATTTGCATTTTAAGCCCTCCACAGGCAGTCTGTAAAAAAAGAAAAGCCTCCCGGCAATTACGAAAGAGACTTCATTTTTCCTATTTCATCCGTCTTAGTCCAACCGGGATCAAAGCGGAATATTTAAATTATAAATTTGGGACCGGTACAGTTCCCTAGGGATACTGTCCTTAACTTTAGCAACCATCTTACAGATAAAAAATAGTATAGCTTAATTATCTAAATAATTCAAATATTAATCCGGCTAAATCTGGTTAAGTGCTATAATATTCTGATAAATCATACTGGGTGGTGATTAATATTAACCTTTTTTTCCTACCGGGTCGGAATCTCGCAATAACATTGCCGGTTACTCTTGTAGCAGGCTTTATCGTTGGACTCCTTGTCGATACTGGACCAATGAAAAGCTTGATTTTGCCGGTTACAATTTTGATGATCTATCCAACGATGATTGGATTTAGAATTTCCGAGCTGATCAATCTCTCCCATTCCAGACTTCTAGCAGTATCTTTGCTGATCAATTTTATATTAATTCCACTTATTGCCTACCTATTAGGAAGCATCTTTTTGAGAAGTGACTACCAAATGTTTGCCGGTCTAATTATTGCAGCTTTACTTCCTACCTCAAACATGACCATAGCCTTTACTATGATTTCCAAGGGAAATGTGCCTGCGGCAATTAAACTGACCGTTCTGAGCCTTGTTGTAGGCTCAATGATTGCTCCTTGGTATCTGCTGGCAATGCTGGGCAAATATATCCCCATTGATGTAGTTGCAACTCTAAAAACAATTGTTATAGTAGTTTTTGTTCCCCTTATCATGGGGATTGCTACCTTCAGCATTATAATAAGAAAATATTCCATGGAGCATTTTAATAAAAAAATAAAACCCTTCTTCCCCGCCATCAGTGCTTGGGGTATGGTCTACATAGTATTCACCAGTATCAGCATAAATTCCCAAACGATAGTTGGTCGTCCCCATCTGTTGCTGCTGGCACTTGTTGTCCAGGTGCTTTTTTATGCAATTAATTACACAATTGCAGTAACTGCAGGTCGCCGCCTGTTTAATAAAAAGGATTCTCTCACCTTGGTATTCAGCTCTGTGTTGCGAAATCTTTCTATCTCAATTGGACTGGCTGCTACAGCCTTCGGAATAAATGCTGCCTTAATGGTATCTCTGGCAATAATAATTCAGGGACAGGCTGCTGCCTGGTTTATTAGATTAGATGAAAAGCATCACCTGTTGAGAGATTAAATTCTTTTATTACTCAGCAGCTATTAAAATCCAACCGACGTATCTTTTGACTTTTACTCAGTTCTCCAGCCAAATCGGAAACACTTTTACAACCAGACAACATCAAGTCAGGAGCTATTTCCGCCAAAGGGACAATTACAAAAGCGCGCTCCCTGAGTCTTGGGTGAGGTATCTGCAAATCTGGGGACTTAATCTCCAGCTGTCCATAAAGAAGAATATCCAAATCAATTATTCTCGGTCCCCAATGAATTTCTCTTTGTCTTCCCATTTCATTTTCAATAGCCATTAAATAGCTGAGCAATTCCCGGGGATTTAAGAGTGTTTCAATTTCTACAACCATATTGAGGAACCAATCCTGTTCTAGATATCCCACCGGATCTGTCATATAAAATGACGATCTATTTATTAATACAACATCTGACCTACCAATTAGGAGCTCTAATGACCTATTGATATTCTTTAACTTATCACCTAAATTGGAGCCAACCCCAATAAAAATCATTTTCTCCAAAATCCACCAACCCTTCGGTAAAAACCCCGGTTAAATATTTGATATCCTTAATTTTTCAGTTTTTCTCTGGTTATTTCAACTCCCATATAATCAAAAATACCGGTTATCGGTGCTGAAGGTTTTTTAATGGCAACCTTGATTCTTTCTATCTGCAAATACTTATTGATAATTCTGGATGCTATAGTATGTGCAACTGCCTCAATAAGATCAAAGGAATAACCGGTAAATACCTCCTCCACCATAGCAAAAAGCTCTGCATAGCTTACAGTATACTTCAGATCATCCTTTCTTCCTGCAGCTTCAAGATCCAGTTCCACTTCAAGGTCTACCTCAAAAATCTGTCCTAATTCCTTCTCCCAAGCAAGGACTCCGTGATAGCCAAAAAACTTCATACCCTTCATAACAATTTTATCCATTAACTATCCTCCTAAAAACGAATAATTGCATCAGACATTTTAGCTACCCTGGCCATTTCCCTAACATCATGAACTCTGACGATATCTACTCCTGAGGCGATGCCTAGGGCAACAGTTGCTGCAGTGCCTTCCATTCTTTGATCTACCGACAGATCTAATATTTTGCCAATAGTAGATTTTCGGGAGGTTCCCAAAAGAACTGGCAAGCCTAGACAGCTCAACTCTTCCAGTCTTTTTAATACCTGAATATTCTGTTCAGGGCTTTTAGCAAAACCAATGCCCGGGTCGATAATTACAGCATCTCGTTTTATTCCTGCATTTTGAGCCAAGGATATGCTTTTTCTGAAAAAATCAATCATATCTCCCATTAAATCAGGATATATATTGTTTTTTTGATTATGCATTACAATAACCGGGGCTTGATAACGAGAGACCACCTCGGCCATTTCCCTGTCTCCTTGAAGGCCCCATTGATCATTAACCATATGAGCACCCTCAGCCAACATTCTTTCCGCTACCGATGCTTTAGTAGTATCAACAGAAATGGGAATATCCAGCTTCCTTACCAAGCTTGATAAAACCGGCAACAATCTCCTTGTTTCTTCCTCCCAGTCAACCAGCTTATGTCCGGGACGAGTTGATTCAGCGCCAATATCAATAATATCAGCCCCATCCTCTTGTAATTGGAAAGCCTGCTCCACTGCCTTTCCAGGGTCAATATAGCTACCACCGTCAGAAAAAGAATCCGGTGTTATATTTAAAATTCCCATGATTAAGGTTTTTCTGCCAAAAATCAGCGTTTTATCTCTACATTTTAATTCAAAGGGCTTTCGACCCTCAATATTATCCAAAACATCTGTCAATTGATTGGCAACAGCTGACAATCCAAAGGGCTGAATTTTGAGCTTTGCAATCATGCTTTCTATTTGTTTAACAGTGCCCAGGACTAATACTGAGCTACTGTCTTGTGAGCAGTCAATTACGCCCCTTGCTACAGCAGTCTCCCCCCCTCTGCTCAACATCTCCTGCTTGATAATATTAGCCTGCTTTGGAGTTAGTCCGGAAATTTTTATTGCTCTGTGAACTGCCTTGGAGGTCATCAAGTTTATTCCTACCCTATCTGATCCTATCAAGGCTATTTCTGTTCTAGCCTGATTTTTATCTCTGATTGTTATATTTCTTATATTTATTATTTTTAATCACTCTCCCGGCAAAACAATATAACTGATGATAATTATAACTTTATTTAATCCATCCTATCAACAAAAAAAGCAGGAGACCCCAAAATTCGGTCTCCTGCACAGTTTTAACCTCTAGCTTAAAACAATCCTAAAACCTTACCTGTTTCAGTATCCACATCAATTCTGCGGAATGCCGGATCTGAGCTTGTTCCTGGCATTAGACTTATAGATCCGGTCATTGGGCATAAAAATTTTG
Organism: Peptococcaceae bacterium; assembly: GCA_013336365.1. GTDB lineage: Bacteria > Bacillota > Desulfotomaculia > Desulfotomaculales > Desulfocucumaceae > JAAXTT01. The sequence continues at coordinate 2,207 of JAAXTT010000036.1, read as the reverse complement.
CTCCGGCAAATATTAACACATCCCGAACCGGCAAGGTCCAGCCCTTGGGCACACCCTTGGCCTCTGGCATATGACTTAAACTAAGATGAGTTTTAACCATCATTGTGGCAAAATCCTTGTATTCAGGATTTTCTTCCAGCATTTTAGCCTTCGCTTCTGCTTCCGGTGTCCAGGAAACACCATCTGCACCATAAACCTCCCTGGCAATAATGTCCACTCTCTGACGAAGAGGCATTTCCAAAGGATAAAGAAATTTAAAGTCTACCTTGTCATTGCAGGCATCAATAACCGCATCTGCTAATTCGAGAGCGCCATCGCCCCCTTTAAGCCAATGCTCCGAAAGGGCACAGCGTGCACCTGCAGCCTCAGCAGCTCTGCGAACAACAGCTATTTCTTCTTTTGTATCTGTGTAGAATGAATTTATACATACTACCGGATTAATTCCTGATTTTTTTACCAAATTGATATGGTGGATAAGATTTTCACAGCCTTTTTCTACCAAGCCCACATTTTCTCTGGTATATTCATCCGGCAATGGCCTTCCGGCAACAACCTTGGGGCCTCCTCCGTGCATCTTGAGGGCACGAATAGTTGCGGTTATTACTGATACATTGGGCTTCAAGCCACTGAAACGACATTTAACATTCCAAAACTTTTCAAAACCAATGTCCGCAGCAAAACCACTTTCAGTCACATTATAGTCAAACATTTTTAAGGCAATTCTGTCTGCAATGATAGAAGACTGTCCTATGGCAATATTTGCAAAAGGTCCTGCATGAACCAGCACAGGCTGATATTCAACTGTACTCATAAGGGTCGGGTTAATGGCATTTCTCATAAATGCGGTCATGGCACCGGCAACCTCGAGATCAGAGGTTGTGACAGGCTTTCCCTTTTTATCATAAGCAACAATCATTTTACCTATTCTGCTTCTTAAATCCTTAAGGTCTGAAGCCACTGATAAAATTGCCATGATTTCTGAGCTTACAGCTATCCCAAATTTCGACTGCATCATATAACCATCCATTTTACCACCAACACCCATGATTATATTACGAAGTCCCTGGGCACAAAAATCTATAATCCATCCCATTTCCACCTTGCTGGGATCAATATCCAGCCTGGTCAGGTTGCGCTTGGCCAATTCCAAATCATCATAGTTTCTCTCATGCTGCATTCTGGCATTAAGTGCAACCATTCCCAGATTATGCGCATTCATAATATCATTGATGTCACCGGTAAGACCCAATGAAAATTCAGTCATTGGAATTGCCAGTGCATTACCGCCACCTGCGGCAGTTCCCTTGACATTCATGGTAGGACCGCCAGATGGTTGACGAATAGAGGCACCTACATTTTTACCTCTTTTACTTAATCCCTCAACCAATCCCATTGTCGTGGTAGTTTTGCCTTCTCCCAAGGGAGTAGGGGTAATTGCAGTTACATTTACATAATTTCCATCAGGCTTATCCTTAAGTCTTTCGATAATTTTCATAAAATCAAGCTTACAAATTCGCCCATAGGGAATTATCTCATCCTTTTGGAGACCAAGCTTTTCTCTCCATTCATCAGGGGTAGGCATATTGACTTCTGCTGCTTCAGCAATCTCAAAATCCTTCATTTTTGTTGCATCATAAGCCATCTTTAAATAAGCTCCTTTCGCCTCTCGATTTATAGATTTCTAAATATGTAGGACCGGATTATTATAAAAGACGACCGGTATTAAACCGGTCGAAACAGAAGGGCTGCACCTGTCAAGCAGCCTATATATTACTCATAAATCCATTGGTCCATAGCTCTGGTATAGTCCACCAGCTCCTCCGGACGGAAAAATATTGCTATCTCTCTTTCTGCACTTGCAGGAGAATCAGAGCCATGAATAATGTTTCTGCCCAAATCCATACCGTAGGTTGCCCTTATTGTTCCAGGTGCTGCCTTCAAGGGATTGGTGGCTCCCATCATCTCCCTTGCTGTAGAAACAGAATCCTTACCCTCTAAAACCATGGCAACCACTGGTCCAGAAATGATATAATCCACTAATGGAGCAAAAAATGCCTTTTCCTTATGCTCTCCATAATGCCTTTCTGCTATTTCCCTGGTAATCTGAAGAAGCTTAAGACCTACTATTTTTAATCCCTTTTTTTCAAACCTGCTGATAATTTCTCCAACCACACCTCTTTGCACTCCATCGGGCTTAACCATTAAAT